>JAPPFQ010000389.1 GCA_028875135.1 Acidobacteriota bacterium | reverse complement strand
CCAAGGCCACGGCCTGGGGAAGGACCCCCAGGGAAGCCTGCCAGCGGATGGACCGAGCCCTGCGAGAATTTCGGGTCCGTGGCGTCAAGACCAATGTGCCCTTTCTCGAGAATATCGTCAATCACCAGGTGTTTCAGGACGGACAGGCCACTACCCGTTTCCTGGACGAGTATCCCGAACTGTTCCACTTTGTCCAAAGGCGGGATCGGGCCACCCGGCTGCTGAACTACCTGGCGGGAGTCATCGTCAACGGGAACCGGGAAGTTGCCGGGAAACCCTGGCCCGAGTCGTTTGCCACTTCGAGGACCAGTCGAGACATACAGCCGGCGCCCCTGCCGGAGATTCCCTTCCCCAAGGGTGTCGCTCCGCCTCCGGGAACCCGCCAGCAGTTGCTTCGGTTGGGTCCCGAACGATTTGCTCAGTGGATCCGGAAGCAGGAGCGCCTGCTGATCACCGACACCACCTTCCGCGACGCCCATCAGTCCCTGCTGGCCACCCGGGTGCGTTCCATCGACATTCTGAGGATTGCCGAGGCCTTGGCACACCGATTGCCCCACCTCTTCAGCCTGGAGATGTGGGGCGGGGCCACCTTCGATACCGCCCTTCGCTTCCTCAACGAAGATCCCTGGCAAAGGCTGCGGCGGCTTCGGGATCTCGTCCCCAATATCTGCTTCCAGATGCTGTTTCGGGCTTCCAATGCGGTGGGATACACCAGTTACCCGGATAATGTGGTGACCGAATTCATCAAGGAATCGGCCCGGCAGGGCATAGACATCTTCCGTATTTTCGATTCCCTGAACTCCGTGGAGAACATGGAGGTCTCCATGGCGGCGGTTCGGGAAACCCACGCCGTTTGCGAGGCCGCCATCTGCTACACCGGCGACGTCCTCGATCCCCGACGGCCCAAGTACTCCCTCGGCTACTACCTCAAGATGGCGCGACGACTGGAGGAGATGGGCGCCCACGTCCTGGCCATCAAGGACATGGCGGGTCTCTGCAAACCCTACGCCGCCGCCGAGCTGGTGAAAGCCTTGCGCCAGGAGGTGGGTATTCCGATTCACTTCCATACCCACGACACCAGCGGTGTGAGCGCGGCTTCCATCCTGAAGGCCGCCGAGTCCGGAGTGGATGTGGTCGACGGCGCCGTGTCGTCGATGAGCGGTCAGACCAGCCAGCCCAATCTCAACTCCATCGTGGAGGCTTTGCGCGGCCAGCCGCGGGACACGGGGCTCGACCCCGGGACCCTGGGAGCCTACTCGGACTACTGGGAGCTTGTCCGGGACTTCTATCGACCCTTCGACAGCGGCCCGAGGTCGGGAGATGCCAAGGTATACCTGCATGAGATACCGGGAGGGCAATACACCAATCTGCGCCAGCAGGCCGCAGCCGTGGGTCTGGGTTACCGCTGGAGCGAGGTGGAGTTCACCTACGCCGAGGTGAATCGACTGTTTGGCGACATCGTCAAGGTCACTCCGTCCAGCAAAGTGGTGGGAGACCTTACGCTGTTCCTGTTGGCCAAGGGGATGGCTCCGGAGGATCTGCTCCAGTTGGACGTCAAGCACGATCTCGCGCTTCCCAATTCAGTGATCGATCTCTTTGCCGGTTCACTGGGAACTCCGCCGGGAGGATGGCCGCCTCGTCTGCAAACAATTATCCTGCGAGGCGCTGAACCGAGCCGCACGCGTCCCGGAGCCGATCTGCCGCCCGCCGATTTCGGCAGGACCCGGAAATTCCTGAAGCGAAAGCTCGGCCGGGATGTCCGCCATGACGAGGTGTTGAGTTACCTGTTGTATCCGGACGTGTTTCTCAACTACGTGGCGATGCATCGGAAATTAGGCGACGTCGGCGTCCTCCCGACTCCCCAGTTCTTTTACGGCATGCAGCCGGGAGACGAAATCGCGGTGGACATCGAACCCGGCAAGACTCTGGTAATCAAGTTCCTGACCATCAGCGAACCCAACCCCGACGGCCGCCGAACCGTCTTCTTCGAGCTCAACGGGCAGCCTCGGGAGGCGGTGGTGCGCGACGAAAGCCTGAAAGAGGCCGCCCCCGCCCATCCAAGGATCAGCCCCGGAGAGCCCGGGCAGGTGGGGCCGCCGTCACCCGGGGTCATTACCCACGTTTTCGTCCAGTTGGAGCAGAGAGTGGACAGGGGCGCAAAGCTGTTCACCCTGGAAGCCATGAAGATGCAGAGTACGATTTACGCCCCCGTGGCCGGACGCATCAGCCGGATTCTGGTGGGGGCAGGGCAGCACGTCGAGGCCAAGGACCTGTTGTTGACCATCGAGTAATCCCCCTCATTGCCCGCCGACGGGGTTCGTCCCGTGACCGGTCTTATCGTCAATTTCGCCAGCAAGGTCGTTCGCCACCGGGGACTCATCCGGTCGATGGTCCAGCGCGATCTCAAGAGCCGCTACGTGGGTTCGGTCATGGGGATCTTCTGGTCGGTGATCCATCCGCTGGCGCTGCTGGTGTGCTACACCTTCGCGTTTTCGGTAATCTGGAAACTGCAAATACAACACCCCCGGTTTCCCGAGACCGGAACGGCCAGCTTTGCCGTCTACCTGTTCTGCGGCATCCTTCCCTGGATGATGTTCCAGGAGACCCTGACCCGCTCCAGCAACGTGCTGGTGGACAACGCCAATCTGATCACCAAGACCTTGTTTCCCTCGGAGATCCTGCCGGTGGCCGTACTGATCGCCAACCTGGTGAACCACCTGATCGGCTTGGCCATCTTCCTGGTGATCATTCTCTTCTACCTGCAGGACCTGAGCATCCATGTGCTGTTGATTCCCCTCTACCTGCTTCCCCTGATGCTGTTTGCCCTGGGGCTGAGCTGGGTGGTCTCGAGTCTTCAGGTGTTTCTGAGGGACACCGCCCAGGTGGTCGCGGTAGTCTTGACCTTCTGGTTCTTTTTTACTCCCATTTTCTATACCGAAGAACACCTGGCCAGCGTCAGCGACAAGCTGGTCCTGGCCATGCACTTCAATCCGTTGGCCGGAGTCGTGATTGCTTACCGCAAGATGTTGCTGTTTGCCGAGATGCCGTCCTGGCAGGGGATGATTCCCCTCTACGGGATGGCTCTGGTGACCTTCGTGTGCGGCGGTCTGGTGTTCCGCTACGTCAAGCGATCCTTCGCCGATGTGCTTTAACGGGTGGAGCCTTTTGCAAAATTCGGCAGTGGGAGGTTTGCCGGGAATAGCCACAAAAGGCACAAAAACCCAATTTGTGACTTTTGTGTTTTTTGTGGTTAGTAAGCGTTTTTCACCAGGTCGCACCCAATATTGAAAACGGCAGAACCTCTGGTTTGCCGGCAAGATGACCTGACCCGCTGCGAATTTGTAAAAAGCTCGAGTGGTGTTATCCATGAAATCTCTATGGCGCATTCCGTTGCTGGCCGTGGGCTTGACCCTGCTGGGGGGATCCGCGCTCCGCGCAACTCCGGGTTTCCTGCCGGAGGCCAGCGCCTATCACGTCTATGTGGATTCCACTCTTCTCATCGCGTTTGAGTTGACCCCGAGCCGGGAAGCCTTCCTCGAAGTCATCAACCTGGGAGAGAATCGCCGCTGCCTGTCGGTGGAGCGGATCTTCCTGCGAACGGCGGAAGGGCAGCCCCGGCGGTTCGACGCCTTTCTCTACGACGGCCGCAAATCCAAGCTGGACGGCAATCCCCGGGCTTGTGTCCGCCAGCGCACCCGGCGCAAATTCGAGCTCGGCTACAGCTTCGCCTTTCCGGAGCAAGTACGCAAGGTCGTATTCCTGTTGGGAAGGTTGGCCTATCGGCTGCAGCCGGTCAGCGGGGCGGACTATCGGAAGTTCGTGGAGAATTTCGACGAGATCAACATCGGGGTGAGCAGTGATCAACTCAAATATTTCCAGTTGCGGGTGCTTTACGGCAAGACCTTTTATGGTTCCAGGATTCGTTGCCGGCCCGTGACGGCCCCGTTTGTCAGCAAGGGGACCCGAGGCCCCGTGACTCTCTTGAGCACCTTCCCCAGGCGTACCGAAAAAGCCAGGAATAAAAAGAAGACCGGAAGTGTGAGCATCGCCTTGAAGCTGGATGCCAGCGGCGAGGTGGTTGAAGCCGTTCCCGAGTCCAGCCTGGAATTCGGGCTCACCGAACGGGCGCTCTACGAGGTGAAACACTGGTGGGACTTTGCTCCGGCCTACCGGGACGGCAAGCCGGTGGCCGGCGATCATCGGGCCAAGGTGGTCTATCGCTTGGAGCAGGACGACTGGAAATAGCCGGCGAAGGCTGTCATCATCGCCGCCGCCATCCCGTCACAATTCCACCGACTCGCAAACCTCGAAGTATTTCCTGCCTGGCCGAGTGCGAATGGCCTGCTCCACCGGGTCGTGTTCCAGCGCGATAATCCAGTTCTCCTCGCATGCCTGCTGCAGATAGCGCCGCTTCTCCTCGATGGTCGTCAGGGGATAGAGGTCATACCCCATCAGGTAGGGAAGCGGGAGGTGAGAGGCGGTGGGCATCATGTCCCCGCAATAGAACAGCGTGGTGTCGCCGTCCTGGATCTTGACCATCTGCAAGCCGGGGGTGTGTCCGTTGGAGATCAGGAGGTGGAGGCCGGGGAACAGCTCGCAGGGGCCATCCAGGATTGTCAGTTGGGGGTGGTTGCGGAAGGGCTCGATATCCATGGGCATGTAGCTGCCCCGGTCCTTCTCGGATGGGTTCAGGGCCCTCTCCCATTGACGCTGCTGAATGTAGTGCCTGGCCGAAGGGAAAGTCAGCTCCAACCGGTCGTTCCGGTAGCAGGTGGCACCCCCCGCATGGTCAAAGTGGAAGTGGGTCTGGATGACGTCGGTGATGTCCTCCGGCTCGATGCCGTTGGCAGCCAGAGAGCCCGGCAGGGTGTATCGGCTATGGTCGAGGCGGTAAATCTCCTTGAGTTTCCCGGAGAACTTGTGACCGCAGCCGACGTCAACCAGGATCTTGCGCTTTTCGTCCAGAATCAACAGGGCCCTCATGGCCAGGGGAATCCGATTGCGCTCATCGCTGGGGTTGGTTCGGCTCCAGAGAGTCTTGGGGACGACCCCGAACATGGCGCCGCCGTCGAGGCCGAAACGGCCGGTCTCCAGGGAAACAATGCGGTAGGGTCCTATCTTCATCGCTTGATGCTCAGCGCAACACCATCCCTGAGGGGGATAATGGTGGTCAGGACTCCTTCGGATTGAAAGGCCAGTCGATTGAAGGCTCGTATTCCCGCCGTGCTGGGGGCGTCGTCGTCTCCGACCACCCGTCCCTGCCACAGGGTGTTGTCCGTGATCAGAAGGCCGCCCCGTTTCAATCTGGGAACCGCCTGCCGGAATACTTCGGGATACTCGTGCTTGTCCACGTCGTTCAGGATGATGTCGAAGGATCCCGGTTCTTCGGCCAGCAGGGAAAGGGCGTCGCCGGTTCGGTAGTCTACCAGACCTTGGATTTCGGCCTCTTTGAAAAAACGGGCGGCCAGTGCGGCATTCTCCCCGGAGCCGTCGGTGCAGATGATCCGGCCCCCTGATTGCAGGCCCCTTGCGAACCAGATCGCCGAGTAGCCATATCCGGACCCCAGCTCGAAAATGCGTTGGGCCCGTGTCAGTAGCGCCAGTTGGCAGAGCAGGCGGCCTACCAGGGGGCCGATGATGGGAAATCTCTTCTCGGCGGCGATACGCTCCATTTCCCGGAGGGTGGAATCCCTCGGAGGAGTCAGGGAATGGAGGTAGCGAACGATGGACGGATCCAGAATGTTCATGGGTTGTTCTCCTGCCGGGTGGGATCAGGGACGTGCCGGCCAGGCCCGGATCTTATGGTAATCTGGACCGTCGGGCAATGATGACCGCGGGCGATCCCCGCGAGATTCCTCCGTTCGTGGAACGGGACCCTGGCCAAGCCGGAATAAGAGGATTGCATCATGATCGTCGGGTTGTTCGGGGAAGATTCGCATCTGACCCTGGCTCTCCAAAGCGATTTGAAGGAGAAGGGGTTCGATTCGTGCCGGTCCGACCAGCCCCTGACGCAGGAGCAGTCGCAGCACCTGGTTTTTCGAAAACGGCAGGCGCCTTCCGATTGGAAGTCCTTGCGGGAAGCGGGAATGTTGCTGGTCTGGGTGGGTGAGCCCGTGGAGTCGGCAGTGTCCTTCGACCTGGTGCTGGCGCCCGCCCAATCCGAAGGGGAAGCCTTGGAGAAGCTCAGCCGGCTGGTGCGGCGGAAGCTGGCCGGCCCGCCGCGTCCCTCCTGGGATGAGTATTTCATGAGGATTGCCCAGGTGGCTTCCATGCGGAGCAACTGCATCAAGCGGAAGGTGGGCGCGGTGGTGGTGAAAGACCGCAGGATCGTGTCCACCGGCTACAACGGGACCCCGCGCGGAACAAGGAATTGCAACGAGGGGGGATGTCCACGCTGCAGCGGCCTTGCGGACAGCGGGACCCGGCTGGACGAGTGTCTGTGTTCCCACGCCGAGGAAAACGCCATCACCCAGGCGGCCTACCACGGCACCAGCGTCAAGGACGGATGTCTCTATTCCACCTTTTCGCCCTGCCTGATGTGCGCCAAGATGATCATCAACAGCGGGATTGCCGAGGTGGTATTCAACGTGGGGTACCCACTGAACGACTCGACCTTTCGATTGTTCGAGGAAGCCGGAATCACGATCCGAGAATACCGGCTGAAACACCCCTGATTCGCCTCTCATGAGACGCCCCGTCGTCCGGGACGGCAGCGCGGTTAGGTGAAAAGTGATTAGTGATCAGTGGTCAGTGGCTAGCAGTCTGTCGGACTTTAGTAAGTCCGTTAAGGTTATTCTACACAGGTA
>JAPPFQ010000758.1 GCA_028875135.1 Acidobacteriota bacterium | reverse complement strand
GTTGGGCGGGGTTCGCACCCGCTAGAAGAAGGCGCCTTTCCACGGCGCACTGAATAATTGAAATAGGCGAAAAAACCGAAGGACTCGAAGAGAGCGAAGATCCAAACCTGTAGAAACGTAAAAGGGAAGGATTGCTAGCAGATCGACAATGCCGAAAAAGCTAGTGATGAACCGCATTCTGCGATCGGCAACAATGATTCTTAGGATGTACTCAACGGAGAAAATTCCCACCGTTACACCTTCGATTCCTCTGAGTAGCTCCCTTGTGAACGGGGAGAGCCCCGGCAGCGTTTCAATCGAGAAACTGACAATCGACACGGCAATGAGAAGTTGGATGGTCAAGTCGAACAAGCGTCCATGGATGGTTGTACTGTCTTCGATTACGGTCTTGAGGGTAGGCATGGTGTTTCCTTTCTAGAGAGGCTAGCTAATGGGAGGCAACAGGGTATTTTGTCGAATAATGGGATCGGCAGTTCTATAGTCCCTTGTCGATCAGGGTGTTGGAATGGTCTCCTATCAAGGGTCCATGTCCCAAATGCATCCGACCTCTTCCAATATTCGGGTGTGAGCAACATTTTCCCGGCAATTTTTCCGACAATTCAACAACGCCCCCTGATTCCCCCACAAGATCAATTGACAACCATTCGGTTGATCCTCCAGAATCATACTGCGGTTGGGAGGGCTGCCTCGGCGGTCCGTAAAGCCTTCGGCTAACCCGGCTGCATTAACACCCCTCCCTTCGCTCCCTCCGCCCGCTAGCTTCCCTGCCCCAATGCATCTGCTATACCTTGAAGATGCCGGCTCTACCGGTAACGCCGGCAAGCAGTACACGGTAATGAAGATCAAGGCCCGCCAGAATAACCATCGTCACAAGATGGGGCCGGAGGTGAGCCAAGATTTAAGGGCGATTGACAACACCCCCAAGAGGAAAGAAGAGCGGTATTTTAAGCTATGCCAATAAAATGGGCGTCCAGTGACGCTATCAATGTACTCATGTTTCTTCTGCCTGGGTTAGTGGCAGCGAGCATCTTCCAATCGCTTATATCGAATCCCAAACCGAGCGGATTCGATGTGATGGTCAGAGCCTTCATTTTCACCATATTCATTCATCTGGGCGCTCAGTTTGTCTTATGGGCACCAGCCCTTGGAGGGTGGACTTTTACACGCAGCGGTACCTGGGAGGTCATTGTATTGGTTGCCGTATCGGTCGTGTTCGGCCTGATTTCCGCCTACGCTTGGAACAACGATACAGTGCACGGCTTTCTTCGTCGTTTGAATGTGACGCGACAGAGTTCGTACCAATCTGCGCAGTATTCGGCCTTCGCTTTCCACCGCAACTGCTATGTCGCATTGCATCTAAAGGGAGAACGGCGCTTATACGGCTGGCCGAAGGAGTGGCCTAGCCGACCGGACGAAAAACATTTCCTGATCGAAGAATGTGAGTGGTTGGACGGAAACAAGCGAAGACCAATCGAAGGAGTTTCCCATATACTGATCCCTGCATCGGAAGTCGACATGGTCGAGTTCTTGCCTGCAAATCATGTTAGTGAACATACGGAGAAGACCCATGACGAACCAGCACCCCCCGCCTCCGCTAAAGTTCGTTAAGAAAATGAGTGTGCAAGATGGCGTGACGCCGAAGCCCCCCAATGTCGTCAAGCCACCGCCACCTCCGCCACCTCCGCCAAAGAAATAGCGACTATGGTCAACAAAAGCGCCCCCAGCAGAGAGTATTAGTGCCGTGTGTCCGCAACCCACAAACGTCGTCAAGCCATTGCCACCACCTTCGCCACCCAAAAACGACTAGCTTTTTCGGTATTCTCATCTTGCTCCGGGAGTCGTTCGAGCCGCCGTTGTCGTTGTCAGGTCCACTTCGATGCGACCCAGGGAACGTTGTTGAACAATTGGAATCAGTTGGATCGTCGGTTCTTTAACCCCCTGGAAATCAAGGAGTTGGGGTGGTTGGTCTCGCGTGGAATCTGCGTCCGATCACCACCAGCCTCTTCTGGCATTCGGTGTGAGCAAAGATTTTCCGGCAATTCAACAACGTTCTTTGGCTTTGAGAATCCCAAGAAAACCTCCGATGAGAAAACTCTTTAAACGCGCACTCTTGTGGGGCGGTGGAGCACTGGTCCTGGCCTTGGTAGCGGCAACAGCGGTTCAGTGGTGGCTCTCCTATCTCGCTTTAGAGCGCAACCCGCCGCCCGGGGAGATGGTGGTTGTGGATGGGCGTCAGATGCACCTGCTCTGTCAGGGGCAAGGGAGCCCTGCGGTGATTCTTGAGTCAGGGATGCCCGGCACCTCCCTCGGGTGGGCCTCCGTTGTCGACGACATTGCTTCATTCGCGAGGGTGTGCGCGTACGACAGGGCCGGATGGGGATGGAGCGAGGCCGGGCCGCAGCCTCGTACGATCAGCAATATCACCAGAGAACTCAGGGACCTGCTCCATACCGCTCAGGTGGGCTCGCCGTACGTTCTTGTCGGCCATTCTTTCGGCGGCTTGGTCGTGCAGGTCTATGCCAGTCGGTTCCCGGACGAAGTGGCCGGAATGGTGCTGGTCGACTCAGCCCACCCGGACCTGGCCCGTCGCTCAGGGCGCCTGGATCGGATGGGTCGTGTCGCCTCTAGACTAAAGATTCTGGCACCGCTTGGCATTGCTCGTTTCATGATCGATGTGCCGAGCGGCAACCCGGAATCCCGCCCCGGCTCAGTGCGGGCGATGGAGAAGGAATTGCTGGCGACGACACGATCGTTTCGGGCAATGGCGTCGGAGATGGAAGGTTTGCAGGAAAGCCTTGATCAGGCTGCCAAGGATCGCCCGAGACTCGGCCGGAAGCCGCTTGTTGTCCTCACGGAGGGGGAGCGCAAAATGGAATTCTGGCATGCGATGCAGGAGCAGTTTACGGAGCTGTCCGACAGCAGCGAGTGGCGGGTCGTCGATGGAGCCGGTCATTTCATCCACCAGGACAAGCCTGACATCGTGGTGGATGCGGTTCGCCGGGTAGTGGAATCCGCTCGGGATCAAGCAGGAAACGTTGTTGAATAGTTTGGATCGGAGGTTCTGTAGTTCCTTGGCGATGAGGTTTTTCGAGCGATTTGCCGGTTGGAGCTCCACCGGTAGTTTCGGGTTCTCGTGGGCACGGCCTGGTCAGGTATCAGACTCACCCCCCTCAGGGCCATAGAACAGAACCCAAACCGCGAAGTCGGAAGAGAACTCTTCAAATCGATGCGGTTGACCGGCGGCTACGAACAGAAATGAGCCTGGTTCGACCGGGTACCTCTGTTCACCATCGAAGAAGACCCCTCTCCCCCGGGCCACCAGGTACACTTCGTCGCGAAGATGGGGCTCTTGCAGATCCTGCCCCTCGGGCTGGTACATCTCCACCTCGAGCGACCCATGGGAGAAGATGGGAACGGCTAGATTGCCGGCAGGAGGTGGACCCTTGGATACCGCCTCTTCGAAACTCACGTGTATGGCTTGAGTCGATTGATTCATGGCGCCTCCAACCGTTGACCTGCCCCCAATAATGGCACTTCCCGCTGACTTCTTGATAACGAATACAGCAGATCCGACCGTTTTTTATCAAGCCCCAGGTTCTTGGGACAACCAGGGGACGTTGTCGAACTGGTGGAATAAGTTGAATTCGCGGTTCTTTTGCCCCTTGGCGATGAAGGTGTTCGCGTGGTTCTCCAGGTGAGGGGTCTGTGTCCGTTCTCCACCCGTTCAGTGTGAGCAAGGTTTTTCCGGCCATACAACATCCTCTCCTTTCTCCACAACCTCCCCTGCTCCCTCTTCTTCCCGTTCCCACGGACTTCCGAAGAGCTCCCGTTATGTAAAGCAGGCAAAACTCAGAACTCGCGGGTATACTGGATACAGATAGTCCACACCCTCGCCGACAAAGCTCACGGATTCTGGAGGTGTCTGATGGGAATTTTTCCCAACGGTAACGCTTGCAGAGGGATGTTGACGCTCTTCCTCGGAGCCTTGGTCATTCTTTGGGGGCATCAGCCGGGATTCACCCAGTCTCAGGACATCGAGCAACTACGCACGGCTGCCGAGCAGGGGGATGCTGAGTCTCAATTCAGCCTCGCCCGGATGTACTCCTTCGGGCGTGGAGTGCCTCAGGACGAAAAGCAGGCCGAAAACTGGTATCGCCGAGCCGCCGAGCAGGGACACGGCAGGGCTCGATTCATGCTGGGCGAGATGTACTACAGAGGTGAGGAAGTGCCCTGGGACGCACAAGAGGCCGTGAAGTGGTACCGACGGGCCGCGGAGGCCGGATACGTTGGTGCCTTCCACAAGCTGGGTCTCATGTACGAATCGGGTGAGGGGGTGCCGAAGAATGAACGGGAGGCGGAGAAGTGGTACCGCAAGGCAGCGAGGTGGTACCAGGCGGCTGCCGAGCAGGGAAACGTTGAAGCGCAACACATGTTCGGTTCTCTGTACACAACAGGCAAGGGAGTACCCCGGGAGTACAACGAAGCGGTGAAGTGGTTCCGGATCTCCGCCGAACAGGGTGCGGCCATAGCGCAGTTGAAACTGAGCCGCATGTACGCCGATGGCTTGGGTGTACCCCAGGACCTCAGTGAGGCGGTGAAGTGGCTGCAGGCGGCCGCCGAGCAGGATCTGGCCACGGCTCAGTTCAGCCTCGCCCAGCTCTACGCCAAGGGCCAAGGCACGCCGGTAGACCCCGTGAAAGCCTACGCCTGGCTGAATCTCGCCACCTCCCACGCTTGTTCCGGACCGACTGTCCAGGCAATCGGCCGAATCAAGGACACGCTCAGAGAGCAGATGACCACCGAGCAACTGGCCGAAGCCGAGAGATTGGCCGCCGAGCTGAAGGAAGGCATCCAAGCCTCAACACCACAGTAACTGCCTTGGAGACTTCCAATAAATCTCAAATGCCTCGCGCCGCCTCCAACCGTCAACCCATTCCCTCTGCGCGAAGAGGCAATGTCATGAAAACGTTCACACTGTTTTTCTGTCTGACCCTTGCCGCCTCCCCTCTGTTGGGCCAAACCCCGACGGAGAGTCGAGCGAAGCGCATCAAAAAGGCTGGAAGCCTGCGGATTCTGAGCGGGAAAGCCGGTGTCATTGACCCCCGCACACTGAGGGTTGACGGCAAGACCGTTCGCCTCAAATGGATCCACTCCCTCCCCGTATACATGCCGCCAACCAGGCGCTCCGCCTATCCCCAAAAGTTCTTCCAGGCCGCCATAGTTTCCGTGCAGCCGCCAATCGAGGCGCTCAAGGGACGGATCGGCAACCAGCCGGTGACCTGTGAGGTTGAAGTCCATAAACGACTCGACCTTTTCAGACCCCGTGAGTCGTACTCGGGGACCTGTTTTCTCGGCGATTCAACGGGCGGACTCGACTTGAACGGCTGGCTCGTGCGCCATGGGTGGGCGAGAGTCGATCGCCTGGGATCGGTCACCCGCTATGTGCAGGAAGAGGCGGAGGCCAGGGCAGAACTGGCCGGAGCCTGGCCTTCGGTGAAAAAATATGGACGGTGTTGTCAAGGCGTGGACTCGGACACAAAGAACGAACTGCAATTTCCTTCGGGTTTGAATTGAAACGCCACTTTCCCCTAACCGCGAAAGGAAGGTGATTGATGAAACCCACCATCCCCGCGTTGGCCTTGGCCCTGGTCCTGGCCGTCGCTCAAGGCTCCCGCGCGCAGATAGAGGACATCGAGCAAACGTGGGCCGCCGCCGAGGCCGGAGACCACGAAGCGCAATATAACCTTGCCGTGCTTGCCCGTTACGGCCCCGAGGATCGGCGAGCAGAGCTGCGGAAAAAACCTCGCCGGAGCCGAAGTTGGTTGCGGGTGGCCGCCGAAAAGGGCAATCCCGACGCCCAACTGGCGCTTGGTCGCATCTACGAACACCGTGAGTACACTCCAACCAACCACAGCGAGGCCGTGAAGTGGTACACCCTGGCGGCCGAGCAAGGGAACCCGCTTGCCCAATGGCGCCTTGGACTATTCCACTACGCTGGTTACGGGGAAGTACCCAAGCACTACCGGAAGGCCCGGTACTGGCTGGAACTCTCCGCCCGCCAAGGGTTTGCCCAGGCTCAAGGCCGCCTGGGCTGGATGTTCTACTCCGGCGAAGCCGGTGAAAAAGATCTCGTGAAAGCGTACGCCTGGATGAGTCTGGGCGCCTACGGTGGAGACCAGCGAACCTTTGGGTACAAGGAAAGGGTCAAAGCCCAGATGACCGGCGAAGAACTCAAGCAGGCCCTGCGGCTGGCCGCACGGCTCTGGAAGGACACCAAGCGCCCCGATTTCCGATAAGCCGGGAGATTCAAGTAAAGTTTCGATGAGAAAGGGCAATCGCCGTGAAGAAAATGCCTGCCAAGAGCGACTTGGAACGCCTTGATGCGATGAACGACTCGAATATCGATTACTCCGATATTCCGGCACTCGATGAAGCCTTCTTTCGGAATGCGCGGGTGGTAGTCCCACCCGGGAAAAAGCAGCTTACCGTGCGTCTGGACGCGGACGTCTTGCAGTGGTTGAAGGACCAGGGCAAGGGTTACCACAGCCGGATCAACGCCATCCTCAGGGCCTATTATGAAGCCCATAAAGATCCGGCCAGCCCAAGGTAGCAAGCAGTCGCATTTAGCGCTTCGGTGAGTAACCCTTGGCACACCGGAACCCGATATTCGGGCTCCGCTCCCGAGGGCGCGCGAAACTTCGATAGGCGCAAGTCAGGTACTTGGCCGCATCCGCCCACGACCCCCCGCGCAGCACGCGGTACATCCCCTCATCCGGTCCGCCTGGATTCTTCTGGGGAGACCGCTCGTAGTAGAGC
>JAPPFQ010000525.1 GCA_028875135.1 Acidobacteriota bacterium | reverse complement strand
GTCTTCTCGCTGAAACCCTGCCGGTAATCGCTGAGATGGGTCTTGTTGGTAGTGCCGACCTCCTTCAGTCGGGCGCCGCTCTTGCGCAAGATGTCGGGCACCCGGAAGGAATCGCCGATCTCGATCATCTCTCCCCGGGAAATCAGGACCTCGCCCCCCTCGGCCAGGGAGTTGAGAATGAGAAACACGGCCGCCGCGTTGTTGTTGACCACCAGCGCCCGCGGGCAATCCAGGATCGTTTCCAGCAGACGGCCGGCAATGACGTCTCGCTTGCCCCGGCTGCCGCGGGCCAAGTCGAATTCAAGGTTGGAGTAGTTGGAGGCGACTTCCTCCAGCTGCCTGCGGGCGGCATCTCCCACCGGCGCCCGTCCCAGGTTGGTGTGCAGAATAACGCCGGTGGCATTGATGACCTTCTTCAGGTTGGGGCAGGCCCAGGAGCGGAACTCCTGCTTAAGGGCCTCCTGAATGCGTTTCTCCAGCTCCGGGGCCGGCCACTCCTTTTCGGGGTTGCCGGCCAGCTCGCGGCGCAGTCCTTCCAGAACCCTGCGGACCAGGAAGGTGACGAAGGGGCGGCTGGTTCGGCTGGCGAGTTCCGCTGCCTCGGGACTGTCGACAACCCTGTCCACCGCGGGAATCCGGCGGAAGGCCGGCGAGGAGGTTCGAGCCATGGCCGGTCTAGGATACCACCGGCCATGGGGGCAGTGGCTAGTGGATAGTGCCCCCCGTCCCCGACGACGGGACGGCACTAACCACTAACCACTAATCACTCTCCCGCCGATCCATCTTGCGGGCCGATGGCTTCCAGACTATGATGGCGCTTTTCGTGGCCAATCGAACCAAAGGGAGGGGCTGCCTTGAGTCGCCGAGTGGTTGTGAGCGTCTCCGACAAGGAGGGTCTGCAGGAATTCGTCAAGGGTCTGTCGCGCCTGGACTATGAAATCGTTTCTACCGGAGGAACGGCCCGGTTTCTGCGGGAGGGCGGGGCCCGGGTCACCGAGGTCTCCGAGGTGACGGGATTCCCGGAGATCCTGGGGGGACGCGTCAAGACGCTGCATCCCAAGATCCACGGGGGACTGCTGGGGATCAGGGAAGACGGGGAGCACCGGCGCCAGATGCGGGAACAGGCCATCGATCCCATCGACATGCTGGTGGTCAACCTCTATCCATTCCAGCAGACTGTCGCCAGGCCCGGGGTCACTCTGGAGGAAGCCGTTGAACAGATCGACATCGGCGGGCCCGCCATGGTTCGGTCGGCAGCCAAGAACTTCAGGGACGTGGCCGTGGTGGTTCGAAAAGAGGACTACGGCTGGATTCTGCAGGAGCTCGAGGCGCAAGGGGGAACCCTGACCCTGGAGTCCAGGTTCCGCCTGGCCCAGGAGGCCTTCAGCCTGACCGCCCGCTACGACGCGGCGATTTCAAGCCATCTTTCGCGAATGGAAGCCTCTGCCGGAACCATTCAGCCCGGTCCGGGCACGTTTCCGGGCCGGCTGGGCATTGCTTTGGAAAAAGTGATGGACCTGCGCTACGGAGAGAACCCCCATCAGCAGGCGGCCTTCTATCGAGAGTTGTCCAATGGGGCCAGTTTGCTGCCCGACAGCGTCCAGTTGCAGGGCAAGGAACTGTCTTTCAACAACCTGCTGGATCTGAACTCGGCTTACCAGTTGTCGGCTGAATTCGCTCCCCCCTGCGCGGTCATCATCAAGCACAACAACCCCTGCGGCGTGGCCGTTTCCCGGGTCGGCCAGGCCGACGCCTATCTCAAGGCCCGCCAATGCGATCCCGTCTCGGCCTTCGGCTCCGTCCTGGGGTTCAATCGGGCGGTCGACCTCGAGACGGCCCAGGCCATCGCCTCGACCTTTGTGGAGGCGGTGATCGCCCCGGGATACCAACCCGAGGCCCTCGAGCGGCTGCGCGCCAGGAAGAACCTGCGGCTGCTTCGATACGAGGCGGCGGAGAATTCGGCCGCGGGCTGGGACTACAAGAGGGTCGAAGGAGGCCTGCTGGTGCAGGAAGTGGATCGAGCCCCGGAGGATGAGGAGGGGTGGATGGTCGCAACTGATCGCTCCCCCACGCCAGAGGAGTGGGAGGCCCTCCGATTCTCCTGGATCGTAGGCAAGCACATCAAGTCCAACGCGATCGTCTATACCCGCTCCGATCGGACCCTGGGGATCGGGGTGGGGCAGATGAGTCGGGTGGATTCCGCCAGGTTGGCCATCTCAAAGGCCCTGTCTCCACTGGAGGGCTGCGTCATGGCCTCCGACGCCTTTTTCCCCTTTCGGGACGGCATCGACATTGCAGCCGAGGCCGGAATCCGAGCCGTCATCCAGCCCGGCGGCTCGGTCAGAGATGCCGAAGTCATCCAGGCAGCCAATGAGCATGGGATGGCTATGGTCTTGACCGGCAGGCGGCACTTCCGCCATTGAGGTTGGACACGGTCCGGTCGCCGCCGTGGGCAGTTTGACGGGGTCCATGCCGCATGAGATAATTCCGAAGGGTGAGAAGTCGAGGAGACGGATGAACCACTCAAGATCGGGTTACATGAAGAAGAGCCTGTTGGTGGCGCTGGCGGCCCTGTGGACGGTCGCGGCTCAGGCCCAGGAGTCCGAACCCGCGGCCGGCCAAGCGGAAGCGCGGGCGGTGAATCGATCGGCCGCCTACTATCACTTCAGCCTGGGGCGTCTGCTGGAGGAAAGCGGCAGCTTCTTCAAGGCAGAGGCGGAGTATCGGAAGGCGCTACGCCACGATCCCCAGTCCTCCCAGCTCCATACGGAAGTCGCCAGCGCCTACCTTCGAAACAACCGTATCCTGGAAGCTATTCAGCAACTCGAAACGGCGGCCCGCATCGACCCGGACAACCTGCGCGCACGCAGGCGTCTGGGAGCCATCTATTACGAGCTGCTGGCCAGCGAACGAAGGGGTCACCGAATCTCCACCGGAGACACCTTGAACAAGGCAATCCGCGAGTATGAGGCCATAGGGCGGCTCGCCCCTCAGGACGGCGACTCGCTGCTGGTGCTGGGCCGTCTCTACGGTCAGTCCGGGCGCTCCCGGGAAGCCATTGCCACCCTGGAGAAGCACCTGGAAGTGGCTCCCTCCTCCGAAGAGGCCCTGAGCATGCTCGCCGAGCTCCATCGCAGCCTGGACGAGCTGAAGAAAGCCGTCGAATATCAGGAAAGAGCGGTCCGGATCAACTCCGGTTCTCCCGTGCTTCTTCGAGGTTTGGGGTTGGTCTATGAGCAGTCCGGCGATTACAAGAAGGCGGCTGAGACCTACAGGAAAGGCATGAACGTCGAGGCGGCCAACGTGACCCTGGTGACCCTGCTGCGCAGGGATCTGGCGCGCGCCCTGATCCTCGACGGACAGATCGCCCCCGCCGAAAAGGAATACCGCAAGATCCTGGAAGTCGATCCGGATGATGGGGAGGCTCACCTGGGCCTTGGGAGGGTCAGCCGCACCCGCCACCGTTACGAGGAGGCGCTGGAGCATCTGAAGAAAGCCGATGCCTCGCTCCAGAACAACGTGGAAGTCATCTTTGAGCTGGCCAGGCTTTACAACGACCTGGGTCGATTTGAGCAAGCGGAGTCGGGTTTTGAGAGGATGCTGGGTCTGTTCCGCAATCCGGGCGACAGTTTCGGCGCCGTCCGCAACCGCAGTGTCTCGCTGGTCCACCTCGGCCTGGCGGCTCAGGAGTTGGGGAAATTCGAAAAGGCAGCCGGTCATTTCCAGGAGTTGCAGCGGCTTGGGGAAGCCTATGCGGGCCATGACCGGGAAACTCTGAAGGTGCTGGGAAAGGATTTCAGACACCGGGCCAGGGTCTATCTGATTGGACTCTATCGAGCGGCCAGGCAGGTTCCGCAAGCCCTGGCCGTCTGCAGGACCGCCAGGGAGCAGGCGCCGACTCGAGCCGTCAGTGCGCTTTGCGCCGACGTGCTGGCGGAGAGTGGAGAACCCGAGAAAGCGTTGCGGGAACTGGAGGGGATGCTCGAGGGCGACAAGGAAGACCTGGAGATCTACCAGTACATCCTGCAGGTCTACCAGAGAGAGAAGCGATTCAAGGAAGCCGAAAAGAGGCTCTACGAAGCCGAGAAGTATTTCGAGCATGAAAAGTCCTTTTACTTCACGCTGGGAGCCCTGCAGGAGCGCCAGAAGGAATACGACAAGGCGGCGGCGACTTTCAAAAAGGTCATCGCCCTGGACCCAAAGCATGCGTCCGCCTTGAATTACCTGGGCTATATGTGGGCCGACCTGGGCGTCAACCTGAATGAGGCACTGGACCTGATCAAGCAGGCGGTGGCCCTGGATCCCAACAACGGCGCCTATCTGGATAGTCTGGGTTGGGTCTATTTCAAGATGGACCGCATCGAGGAGGCGGAGCGCTACCTGGTGAGCGCCCTGGACCGGGTTCGCCGGGACCCCACCATTCACGAGCACATGGGAGACCTGTACTACCGCAAAGGGAAATACCGGCAGGCTCGTTCGTCCTGGCAGCGCTCGCTGGCCTACGGTCAGGACGAAGAGGAAACCCGTAAGGTCAAAAAGAAAGTGGCGGACCTGGACACCAAGCTGGCCTTGTCCGCCGAGGATGAGTAGGCGGCGGCGGATTCCACTCATACAGCCCAATCTCGACGGATTGGGCTTTTTTGTGCTTGTTCGGAACACAACCATGAACCCGGAGCGAATCAAGCTGCGCTGCCACGCCAAGGTGAACCTGGGACTCCATATCCTGGGCAAACGAGAGGACGGCTTTCACGAGATTCGCACCATCCTTCAGACCCTCGGTCTCCACGACATCCTGGAGATTCGTCTCACCCAGGGTCGAGGCGTGTCCTTCCAATGCAACTGGGATGAGTTGAACCGCGGTGACAATCTGGTGGTTCGGGCCCTGGAAGCCGTCTGTCGCCATGCGGGCCTGGAACGGGGACTGGAGGCTCGACTGGAAAAGAGGATTCCCCCGGGGGCCGGCCTCGGAGGGGGAAGCAGCAATGCCGCTGCCGCCGTTTTGGGCTTGGACCGCCTGCTGGGGCTGAGGATGTCCCGGCGAGACTGGTTCGAGATCGGAGGTGCGTTGGGGTCGGACGTCCCCTTCTTCTTTGTGGGTGGACGGGCGCTTGGAGTGGGCCGGGGCTCCGAGGTTTATCCGCTGGAGGACGCTG
The DNA here is from genome assembly GCA_028875135.1 of Acidobacteriota bacterium. Taxonomy (GTDB): domain Bacteria; phylum Acidobacteriota; class Terriglobia; order Versatilivoradales; family Versatilivoraceae; genus Versatilivorator. The sequence goes on along the minus strand of JAPPFQ010000525.1, from coordinate 1,697 downwards.
CTCCCGGCCACGTTCTGATCGTCGTCCCGCCCAGGCCCATGCCGACCGCCGATGCCTATCGGAAGGCGAGTTTGCGGTTGACAACCCCGCTGAACAAAAGTAAGATTCCGCTCTTCTGTCCAGCCTATTTGGACGCGTTGGAGTCAGGGGATGGGCTGGAGAACCACTTCGAAAGGGTGGTTTTCAGGGAACAGCCTGACCTTAAGCGCCTGAAGCAGAGGCTCCTCCAATGGGGCGCCAGGAAAGCCGGCCTCACCGGGAGCGGCTCGGCGCTGATAGGTCTTTTTGACGAAAAAGGAGCATTGACACAGGCTCACGCAGCCCTCCGGGCCGGGAATGTCCGCCTCCTGGCGACTCGAACCCTGACCCGGGATCAGTATCGGCACTCCCTTGTCGAATGTCTCCAGCGGGCCATCGGATAATGGGGCGTCGTCAAGTGGTAAGACACGGGTCTTTGGAACCCGCATTCGGAGGTTCGAATCCTCCCGCCCCAGCCAACTGCTTCCCCGATACATCGACGATCGACGGGCCCCTGAAATACGATATTCAGAGGTGAAGGTCTCTTGACTAACCGCATGAAGATCTTTACGGGAACAGCCCATCGGGCCTTGGCCGAGGAGATCTGTCAATCGTTGAATGTCCCCCTGGGCGAGGCCTCGGTCTCCAGGTTCAGCGACGGCGAGGGGTACTTTCAGATTCTGGAGAACGTGAGGGGCGAAGACGTCTTCGTGATTCAGCCGACCTGTCGTCCGGTGGACCGGAGCCTGATGGAGTTGCTGCTGATGATTGACGCCTTCAAGAGAGCTTCCGCCAGGCGGATCACGGCGGTCCTGCCCTATTTCGGGTATGCCCGCCAGGACCGGAAGGACAAGCCGAGAGTTCCCATTTCAGCCAAGCTGGTGGCCGACCTGCTGTCGACCGCCGGGGCCAGCAGGGCTCTCACCATGGATCTGCACGTGCCCCAGATTCAAGGCTTTTTTGACATACCGGTGGATCACCTCTACGCCGCGCCGGTAATGATGGGGTACTTTCACAAGCTGCACCTGCCCGACCTGGTGGTGGTCTCTCCGGATGCCGGGGGCACGGAGAGAGCCCGGGCCTATGCCAAGAAGCTGCACGCCAGCCTGGCCGTCATCGACAAGCGCCGCGTCAAACCCAACGAAGCGGCGGTGGTCAACATTGTCGGCGAGGTGGCGGGCAGGACGGCGCTCATCGTGGATGACCTGGTGGATACGGCCGGCACCCTGGTCAAGTCCGCCGAGGCGCTGGCCAAGCAGGGAGCCACCCGGGTCTACGCCTGCTGCACCCATCCGGTCCTGTCGGGTCCGGCCACCCGGAGAATCGCCGGGTCCAGCTTGACCGAGCTGGTGGTGACCAATACGATCCCCTTGTCGCCCGAGGCCTCCCAATGCCGGGACATTCGGGTCCTGAGCGTCGCCGGGCTTCTGGGCCAGGCCATCCAGTCCATTCATGAGGAGAGTTCCGTCAGTTCGCTGTTTATCTAGCCAGGTTGTGCCTCAGACCGACAATCCGGAAAACAGCATCCGCCAAGGGGCGCGAAGAACCGCGAATAGACTGACTAAAGAGAGTCGCCGATGAAATCAATCCAAGTTTCAGCCGAAGTCCGGTCCAGTTACGGCAAGAACGCCGCGCGCCAGTTGCGAATCCGGGGCAGGATTCCTGCCGTGCTCTACGGC
>JAPPFQ010000331.1 GCA_028875135.1 Acidobacteriota bacterium | reverse complement strand
GGGGGCCGACGGGATCATCTTTCCCATGATTCGAACCGCCGAGGACGTGCGCAATGCGGTGGCGGCCTGCCGTTACCCGCCCGAAGGGATTCGAGGCTACGGTCCGCGCCGCCCCACCAACTACACCCGGACCGGCGGATCCGACTATTGCCGGAGAGCCAACCAATCGGTGTTGACGGTGGTTCAGATCGAGACGGCCGAGGCGGTCGAAAACCTGGACGAAATCGTGGCCGTCCCCGGTCTGACCAGCGTGGTGATCGGCCCCAATGACCTTTCAGGGTCGTTCGGGCATATGGCCGACCCCGGCCACCCGGAGGTGGTAGCGGTGATCGAGTCCATCATCGAAAGGGTTCGCCGCAGCTCCGTCTACGTGGGGATTGCCATCGGCTCGGACCCGGAGCAGGGCATCCGGTGGATGGAGAAGGGGGTCCACTGGCTGCAGTTCGGCGTGGACTTCGGATTGATGGTGGAGAGAGCCGACCTGGTTTGAGGCATTGTTCGGGATCACGCCGAGGCGAGGCGAAAGGGATAGCGCTGCCGGAGCCCGGACGCGAGGCGGAAGCGATGAAAGTCGATCTGAACGGTCAAGTCGCCCTGGTCACCGGCGGTGCCCAGGGAATCGGCCGGGCCATTGCGGAGTCGTTGGTGAACAACGGCGCCAGGGTGGCCAGCGTGGACGTCGACCGGGAAACCAATGAGCGCACCGCTCGTGAACTTGGCCGGTCGGGCGGGACCTGCCTGGCCCTGGAAGGGGACGTTTCGGATCGTAAGCAGATGGACCGGGCAGTCGCAGAAATCGAAGACCGGCTGGGCGGTTTGCAGATCCTGGTCAACAACGCCGGCATCAACACCCTGAGCGACCGGGTTCCCATCCACCGATTTTCCAGCCGGGACTGGGAACGGATCGTGAATATCGATCTGAATGGTGTCTTCGTGGCCAGCCAGGCCGCCATTCCGGCAATTCTCAGGCAATCCGGGGGAAGGATAGTCAACATCAGCTCGGTCGCGGGCCTGGTTCCGCTACGGCTGCAAAGCGCCTTCGTGGCCGCCAAGGCCGGAGTGATCAACCTGACCCGCTCCATGGCCCTGGAGCTGGGACCGCAGGGCATCCTGGTGAATGCGGTGGCGCCCGGATCCACTCTGACGCAAGGAACCAAGGACCTCTTCTACGGTCCCGACGGGGCCTACTCGGAAAACGCCGCCAGTCTCATCTCCCACATTCCCCTGGGCCGGCCGGCCCGGGTCGAGGAGATCGCCCATGCCGTCCTCTTCCTGGTGGCCCCGGAAGCCAGCTACGTGAACGGGGCCGTGCTGGTGGTCGACGGCGGATGGACGGCCGGCTACCACCGGGAATGGTGAATGGCGGGACCGGGCGGCGTGGGTTGTTCGCGGAAGCGTTGGAGTGCTTCGCTCTCGGAGCCGGGAGGCCCAGAGGCAGAGCCGGCGACCTTAACTCGGGGAGGCATCGGACATGGCCGGCGATTGGGTGCTGGGTCTGGAGCAGAATGCCGAGCGCAAGATCGTTTCAGGCTCCCCGGGAGAACTGGCGGCGGCGGTCCGGCGCGGCGCCGATCTTCGGCTTTACCTCACCACCGAGCACTACGAAGAGACGCTCTACTTTCAACAGACCTATGCCGGCGGCGGCGGCGCCTTCGCCGGCCTCATGACGCACCACCACTCCCTGACGCATCGCGGCGAGGTCGCCGGGCAACCCTACTTCTGCCTGTTCAAGTACGATCTCTCGGGTCGTTTCTCCCTGCTCAAGTGGATGCTGGACAACCGCACTCTCGACGAGAGCGCCGACTATCCCTATGGAGTCTACCGCTGGTTTTATTGCGACCGCTGGAGGCCGGTCTACGAGCACGACGCCGGGGGACAACCCCTGTTTGGGAATCTGGAAGAACTGAAGGAGCTGGTCAGGCGGGGACGGACTCTGCAGGTGGGCATCCGGCAACTCTTCGGATTGGGGAGCGATGATCTCCGCGGCCCCGAGCACATCTCGTTCGTGAGCACCATGCAACCGGTGATCCAGGATGGACAGGTGCTCTCCAACTGCGACCTGGTGCTGGCCGGACCACCCCGCTGGCCCTTCACCTGGAAGGACGGCCTTCATCTCTGCGTCATGCGCCCCTCGACTTCAGGCGAGATCGAGTGCTATCTCACCGAGCCCGGCAGGCTTCCCTTTCGCTGGAAGGCGCCCCGCCGGGGGATGCAGTGGATGGTGGCCGAGCGGGTGTGAGGTAGGGCTGCGCGCCTACCGGATCATCCGGTCGAGGAACTTGTTGAGGCGGTTGGACTGTTCTCCATTGGGGGTTCCTCCCACTCCTCGGCCGGAAGAGCCGGGGGCTGCGAGGAAACAAAGAGGCGGGTCTGGCTTGCCAGGAACCAGAGCTTGAGAATCCACCGGCCCAGCAGGTAGGCCTGACCGAGCGAGAAAGCCAGCAGGACCGCCGTCCAGGTGGACTGGTTGGGTCCCGGGGCCAGCCAGGCATAGGCAAGGAACCAGAGGAGAGTGGCTGCGGCCAGCATCAGGTAGAGGCCCAGCACGGCGCGGTGGTGGTCCTTGACGAAACCCAGGGCCCGAACCAGCGCCAGCAGGACGCTGCGGCGTTCTTCCACCACCAGGGAGATCCGGGCGTAGTCCAGCACCAGTTGCGCCGCCAGGAACAACAGCCCCACCAGTACGTAAGCCAGGACGGTGTAGATCATGACCGTCCGCTCCACGGTGGTGTCCCGGGTGGCGGCTTCGATCCAGCCGTGCAGGGGCTGGCCGATGCCCCGGAAGATCCCCCAGTAGAGCAGTCCCGAGATCGCCGACAGGCGCAGGAACCTCCAGAAGAAGAGTCCTCCCCGGGCCAGGAAGCCGCTGCGCGAGTGCGGTTCCTCCTCATTGGCGAAACGGCTGAGGATTCCCCCCAGCAGCAGGGACCAGGCCAGCACCATCACAATGCCCGCCCCGGCAACCGCGGGGTCGACCTGGTGCAGCTCTCCGTCCAACAGCCGCTCAAGGTTACTGAGCACCGCAAGGATTCCCACCACCCAGGGCCCGAAGGTCTTTCCCAGTCCGGAACTGCCGGCGGCGAATTCCTCGTACCAGGACAGGTCGAAGCCCTGGCGCAGGTTGTCTTCCACCAGGCTGCCTTCAAAGGAACCCTGCAGCAGGTGCCTGATGGCCAGGGTCAGGGGAAGCGCCACCACCAGAGTGGTGACATAGACCCAGGCCAGCAGCGAAGGCGTGCGCAGAACCAGCCTTAGTCCGGCAAGGAAATGAGTGCGTGCGTCCATGAGGGGCTGTCTCCTACACCAGGGCCAGCACGGTTTGCAGGTAGTCCTGGAGCCAGATCAGCCACTTCAGGGCCCACTTGGTGGCCGGCAGGTTCGCCTGAGGCTCCAGCCGGCGGCTGTTGTTGGTGAAGTCGATGTCCAGGGGGTTGGTCAACTCGGGGTCCACGGCGGCGTAATCGAGCTTGGACGGCTTGACCAGCCGGTAGAGCTTCCAGGGGTGCTTGCCGTCCCACCGCGTTCTGAACTCCTCGCCGTCCTCGAATCGCAGCAGCACGTCTTGAGGAAGGATGCCGTCCCCGAGTCGGCGGAGCAGAACGGTAGTTTCGTACAGTACTGACGTTTCTTCCGAGCCCTGGGAGTCGGGAGCCTCCGCCAGCAGGAGGAATTGCCCGTCCTTGTCGACGTAGCCCCTGGTTTCCACTTTTACGCTGGAAACGGACTCGACGCTGTAGTCGAAGACCTTGTCCCTGTGAAAGGCCTGCTCGAAGAAGGGGCCGAGGTCCTGGCCTGAAACCCGATTGGCCACCTGGAAGAAGTCTTGCGGACCGGGGTGGCGGTAACGGGAGTTTGCGAAGAAAGTAGAGAGGATTTGCTTCAGGACATCCCATCCCAGGCGACGCTCCAGGGCCAGCAGCCACAGAGCGGTCTTGGTGTAGCTGGTGGCTCCGGCGGAGGAGGGATGGTAGAGGTACGTGGGCGTAGCCTGGATTTCACCTCGGGCGACCGCCAGGAAGCGATGGCGACGGCTGTTCTGGATGCGCCCCGCCTGGATCTCGGGGACCATGACCGGGAAATAGCCCCGAAAGAAGCGGAATACGGGAGATCTCTTTCCGTAGGCCACCTCGAAGACTCTGGCCGTGGCGAAGGTGTTGATCCCCTCGTCCAGCCAGGCATGCTCGAACTCGTTGTTCCCCACCACGCCGTACCAGAACTGGTGGCCCGCCTCGTGGATGGTGACGCCTTCCGGAGCTCCGCCGCCAAAGGGATTGAAATAGCGGGTTCCGCAGGTGTAGAGGGTGGGATACTCCATGCCGCGAGCCCCGCTTCTCCAGGCAGGATCCACCACCGTCAGGTGACCGTAGGGATACTCCCCGAACCAGAGGCCGTAGTACTTCAAGGCCTCCTCGGTGGCGCGAAAGTGGCGGTCCACCTGGCCCTGGTGCTCGGGCTGATAGAGCAGGCGAATGTCGACCGACTTGAGGCCGGGATGGTCGAAACGCCGGCGAACCTCTCGATAGTCCGGGTTGGTCGTCCAGACGAAGTCATGGACATCGTCCTGCTGGTAGCGGTGCGTGGAGGTGCCGTCGGCGTTCTCGGTCACCCCGAGCTCCACCCCGGTGGCGCCGACCGTCCATTCGCTGGGAACGGTCATGCGGACGTCGTAATTCCCGTAGTCGGAAAAGAACTCGGTGGCCGCGTGAAACTGGTGGCAGTTCCAGGAGCCGTCGGCCTGAAAGACTCCCAGCTTGGGAAACCAGTGGGCGATGAAGAAGAAATTGCCGCGGAAGCCGGTTCGAGCGAAGGTGCGCGGGATCTTGGCCTTCCAGCCGATGGAGACCCTGATGGTCTCGCCGGGCTGCACCGGCCGCTCCAGGGGAACCACCAGCACGGTGCGGTCGTCCCGGTTGCCGTCGTCCGGGGAGGCGAAGTACATGGCGGAGGTGCGGTCCGATTCCCGGAAGGGCCCGCCCGCCTCCACCTTCACAGATTCCACCCGGCTGTAGCTCCAATCTCCCGCGCGCGGGTTCCGCAGGGAGGAACGGGGCCTGGAGCGCAGGGAATCCTCCCGCAGCCAGGTGCTGCGGTTGTTCAGCCAGGCGTTCCAGTAGAGATGGAACCACAGCTCGCCGGCCGGCTTCCCGGTGGCGTTGCGCCATTCCACCACCTGGTTTCCTTCAAGAAGGCGCTCCTCGGGCAGGAGCTTGACCTGGATGGTGTAGCTGGAGGTCCGGGTTTCGGGCGGGGCCTGCCGGGCCTCGGCGCTCGAAAGCGTCAGAGCGGCCAGCGCCAGCCAGGACGCCAGCCGGGAGATCCCGATGGTCCTCCGGAACCCGGGGCCGGTGGAGCCGGCGCCAAACCTCGAAGGATGCCGGCAGACGGGAACTGAGTTTGAGGAACCTGTCCGTCGCGGATCATTCATGGTCTTCATACCGGCCTGTTAGTCCCCCGTCGCCCGCGACGCGGCAGATCCATGAGAAGGACTATCAATTGAACATCGATGCACAGGATGTACAGGATGCACAGGATAATCAGTAGGGGAGATTGCTGCACGATAGGCGGACTCCGGCGGTGAAGGAGTACGGATTTGCGGATGTCCAGGACTGCAAGGCCACCGTCTCCAGAAAAAATCCTGTGAATCCTGTGCATCCATGTTAATAAATCAATTACCCCTGCGTGACTTTCAACCGGTTTCCAACCACTACTCGCCGGCGTTTGTTAAACGAGAAAATCCTGTGAATCCTGTGCATCGATGTGAATCAAGACTCTGCTAGTGCTTGACTCTGAAGCGGTTTCCAGCCATTAGGCACCAGCCTTTGTTTTAAATGAGTGCCGCCCCCGCCCCACCGGGCGGATCAAACGGAGCGAAACCAGGGTGTTTGAGGCCGCCGGGGGGCGCCTCAGCCGGCCCGAGCGGCAACCCGGCTTTCCTCGAGAAACCGGGGGAAGACTGTCAGGCAGATTTGCCGGAACCGTTCCACGTCATCCTGGGTGGTCGCACGGTAGGGAGGACGGCTGGAAAGCAGCTCCCCGGTCAGGAATCCGGTCGCCGCCGCGAAAGTCCGGTCGAAGGCGGTGTCGGTGAAGCCCTCCTGCGCGAGGGGGACCACGAACTCCCGGAAGAGGCGCTGCAGCCCCTTGCCGATCTCGACCGCCTCGGGATGGCCCTCTTCGCAGAGCCGAAAGTAGCGCAGCATCAGCTTGGGGCAGGCATAGACCAGGGAGCTGTAGCAGCCGCGCACCCCGGCATGCCACCAATCGGCCAGCTTTTCCTCACCCACGAAGATCCTGAGCCCGGGAGCCAGGTCCAGGAAAGTGGCGGCCTCTTCCTGACTGGCCACTCCCTTGCACCCGATCAAGGGAAGGTCCTGATCCAGCAGGCGCTTGAGCAGGTCGGGGGTCAGGGGCTTCTTGGAACGCCCGGTGTTGTAGAGAATCACCGGCATCCCGGGCGCCTGGCGGGTGACATCCTTCAGAAATGCGGCGGCCTCGGCGTCGGACACAGCCAGCCAGAAGGGGAAGGCGATCTGTACCCCGCCGGCTCCGATCTCCTGAGCGAAGCGGACCCGGCGAACGACTTCGGCCGTCCAGAGGGCGGTGCATCCGACCTGGGTGGGGGTTCCGAACGGCCGGCACTCCTCCACCGTGACCCGCGCCACCTGCCGCCACTCCTCCGGCGTCTGGGCATAGAACTCTCCGGTGGTCCCATGGGTGTACACCCCGTGGGCGCCGGCCCGGCACATGCGCCGCACGTTCTCCCGCAGGGCCTCCTCGTCCACCTGGTCCTGTGCGGTCCAGGGCACCGGCATCCCGGCCCACATGCCTTTCAAGGTGTCACTGGTCAAGGG
>JAPPFQ010000347.1 GCA_028875135.1 Acidobacteriota bacterium | reverse complement strand
GACATGAACTCTGCCGTGGCCGAGACCTGCCGGCTATTTCGGGATCGGCAAAGCTGGCTCCAATCGCGACAGGTCCGGCTCTCGCGCTTTCGCCAGCGAGGCCGGAAGCTGGCCCGGCTGCTGAGAGACCTGGAAACTGACCTGGAAAAGAACCGCCAGGCCCAAAGTTTCAAGAAGTACAGCGACCTGTTGCTGGCCCAGGCTTCGGCGTTGCCCGCGGGCCGGACATCGCTTCGCCTTCCCGACCTGTTTCAGCCGGACCAACCCGAGGTGACCATTCCCCTGGAGCCCCGGCTCACGGCGCTCCAGAATGCCACCCGCTATGCCCGGCAATTCCGGAAGTCGAGCCGCGCCATTCCCAGGATTCGGACTCGCCTGGAAGCGGTGCGGCAGGAACTTGTCGCCCTGGAAAAACAACAGGAGCAGCTTGACCGGACAACCTCTCCGGCCGAGCTGGAGACGCCGCCCACGCGACCGGACCCAATCCGTTCGCCGACGCCGCACGGGGCAAGACCACGCCTCTCTTCCAGGGAAGAGGGACGGCCGGACCTATCCAAGCTGGCTCGCCGGTTTGTTTCATCGGAAGGGTTGACCATTCTGGTGGGCAGGGGGAACCGGCAAAACGACGCCCTGACGGGAAAAGTGGCTCACGGCCACGACTTCTGGCTGCATGTGGCGGGGTACTCGGGATCTCACGTGGTGCTGCGAAATCCCGACAGGCGCTCGGAGCCCTCGGAGCCCTCGCTGCTGGAAGCAGCCCAGTTGGCCGCCTATTTCAGCCAGGCCCGCAACGCGCCCAGGGTCGAAGTGCACTATACGCAGAAGAAATTCGTCTCCAAGCCCAAGGGAGGGAAGCCCGGTCTCGTCCGGCTCAGGCGCCATCAGTCCATCGCCGTCCGCCCCTGCATCCCCGACCTGCCTGAAACAAAAGAAAAAAGAGTTATCCACGAAGACACACCAAGAACTACGAAGGGCCACGAAGCGTGAGGGATCTGCCGCATCGGCACGGGTGCGGCCCGGCAAGCCGGCGCGCGTCCCCTCGAGGAGCAAGAGTGATAGGAGGATGCCCACCCGGGAGCGCGGGCGTCCCGCCCGCATGCACCCCCGTTGCGTACCGCTCAGTTTCCCTGCGATGTGGCACCCGGCACCCTGCCGGTGGGAACGGCATGGGCTCGGTCGAAGCAGAGCCCTGGCGACGTTGCCGGTCGACCCGGGTCGAGGAGATGGGTAAACCCTTGCCGGTGTTGTGCGGGCGGGACGCCCGCGCTCCCGGGGTGCCTTCCGAGTGACGACCTCTCAAAAATCTGACGGGCGACGACCGATTCCTGCGCGGCAGCCAACCGGTTGGCCACTGATAATCCTTTGAATTGTGCTCGCTCTATGAGAGCATAGGGTAATGAACCCGGTCAGGAAAATAGAGTGGTCAGCCAGAGCGATAAAGGACATGAGACGCATCGCGATAACGGACCGTGCGCGAATCATCTCAAAGGTCGAGCAGTACGCCCGGAAGCCGTCTGCATTTGCCAATCAAGTCATCGCTCTGACCGGTAGTGAGTATCGTCGGCTACGGGTTGGCAAGTATCGCGTCATCTTCACATGGGACCAGACCGGCGACATGACTATCATGGTAGTCTTGAGAGTTCGTCATCGGAGGGAAGCCTATGTCTGAGACCGAAACCGTCACGCTAAGTCGGGCGGACTACGACGCCCTGATTGCTCGTCAGGAGGAGCTGGAAGATTTGTTGGCGGCCAGGGAAGCCGATGATGGGAGCCGCATCCCGCACGACGTCTTCCTGAAAATCATGGACGGGGAGAACCCTGTCGCTGCCTGGCGGGCGTTTCGCGGCATGACGTTGAGAGCTCTTGCTGAAAAGACGGGACTCGCCAATGGCTATCTCTCCGAAATCGAACGAGGTCTCAAGACCGGCTCGGTGAAGGCCTTGAACCGCATTGCGCAAGCGCTGGATACGAAGATTGAGACACTCATGGAGTGACGGGGTTGCCGGAAATGCTGTGTTTTGATGGCAATCGGCGCTTGGAGATATCGCACCTACCTATACCTCTCCGCTGGCAAGTAGAGGGCGACGGATCCACAATCTGCCTGCTTCGTGCGCGCAACCCACAAGGCACGATTGAGCCAGGAGCGAGTTTGTCTATGCTGTTTTCGGGTGACCTATTTCACGATCAGCGCACTGGTCGAGACCAAGTTGTGCTTGGTGCGTCGAACCGGTAAAAATCGAATCTATGATTTACAGATATCCCGCCCTCGCCTTCATGTAGACGAGAAGCAAGAAGATATGTATCACCAGCCTGAGTGTGCTCGCACTCATTAATATATTTGGTGAATTTCTCAAGCCCGCCCGATTCGATTGATGTTTTCCCCTGGCTCGATCGTGATTCATCCGTTCGATACCGATTCCCGTTGAAAACCATTACCCGGACATCCGCGCGCGCCACCAAGAGCCTTTTAAAGTCTTTCTCGATTTCATCCTTTTTGTCATTCCATTCGGATTCTGCAACAAGAGGGATTCTTTTCAACCACCCATCATCATCGTGATCCAAACAAGTGAAGTCATTGAGCCATTCGCCTTGGATTATTCCACCGCACTTCTGTGCAAGCTCTATCATGTCTGCCTCATCTTTCATTTTTGACGCACAGACATGGAATCCCTTCCTGAGGCCCCAACCGCATAGTGCGATCATTGTCTGTCTTGTCCACCATGAAGGTAATTCCAATTGATCCGGACTGGCCCCTTCCGTCTTCTTCAACATGCCGTCGAGACAGTTTTGGACACTTCTTATGATGTCATCTTTGTCGCACATTTGCTTTTGCTTGGGCCTGAGTTGTGCCAAGTCATAGCTTCCTTATCGGGAGAGGCTAATCATCCAGCCAGGGAATCTTGAAGTTCAGGGACTGAAGCTTTGCCTCCAGCTCCCTGCGCTCGCGGTTGGGTTTGAGGCGGGGTCCGTCATAGTTGAGAAGCCCGAATTGAGCGGCCAGTTCCCTGGCCTGCTCGGGGCGGCCGGCGGCCAGCATGCGGATGATCTGCTGCTCCCGGCGGGAGAGGGCGGTGGAATGAAAGCGGTAGTCCTGGAAGGCTTCCCAGGTAATGGGGCACCAACGGCTGAGGATCTGTTCGCCGATGACGGTCGCGTAGCTGCGGATCTCCCACTGGGCGTGGGGATCCATTCTCAAGGCCAGGAAGTGCAGCAGGTTGTGGAGGTCGATCTTCCAGTAGGCCTCGGTATAGGTTGAGAGCGGGAGGTCCTTGCGGGCCTGCTCTCTGGCGACGCCGGCCTCGAGTCGTTCGCGGTAGAGGCGGCGGCTGTCCTGAATCAGACTCGATTCTCCTTCGGAAAGCTCCGAGCCAACCTCCCGGGCAAGAAATCCGGTGCTGCCCTGCCGGTTGCCCCTGGATTGCTCCCGCCACTGGTCGTCACCGGTCAATTGGGCCGAGTCGATAGCCTCGGAATAGCGGGTCGAGTACTCGTTGACGCTGGCCGTTCGGTGGCGGATCCACTGCCGCCAGCAGTCCATCGGCACCCGCACGTGCAGCTTGATCTCGCACATCTCGAAGGGAGTGGTGTGCCGGTGCCGCATCAGGTATCGAATGAGGCCGCGGTCCTGGTGGACCTTCTTGGTTCCCTTCCCGTAGGAGACCCGGGCCGCCTGCACGATGGACTCATCCGAACCCATGTAGTCGATCAATCGGATGAAACCGTCATTGAGGACCTTGAAGGGCTCCCCCAGGATTTCATCCAGCGCCGGAACGCTGAGGCGCTCGATCTTTCCGCTACTGTCCATAAGGAGTCGTAGCCTCGAGGAAGGATTCTCCCGCCGGGGGCGGGAATGGCCTGGCGCCGGGGAATCGGGGTTGTCCGGAATCGGGGAGGACGGAGGGAGAATACCCGCAATCGGGCTGCGCCGTCGGGCCGGCTCGGGGGCCGATCAGGGCAGGTCGGTCGATCCCATCAGAAACCGGTCCACGCCGCGAGCGGCCCGGCGGCCTTCGGCGATGGCCCAGACCACCAGCGACTGTCCTCGCCGCATGTCGCCGGCCGCAAAGACTCCAGGCCGGCTGCTCATGTAGTCGTCATCCGCCTCCACGTTGCCGCGAGCATCCAGCTTGACCCCCAGTTGCTTCAGCATGCCGTCAGACTCCGGTCCCAGGAAGCCCATGGCCAGCAATACCAGCTCGGTCTCGACCTCGAACTCGCTTCCCGGCACTTCCCGCATGGGACGGCGTCCGTCTTGGTTGGGCTTTCCGAATTCGACCCGAACCGCATGCAGCTTCTCCACTCGACCGTTGGAGCCGCTAAACCGCTTGGTGTTGACGCTCCAGTCCCGAAAGCCGCCCTCTTCGTGGGAAGAGGAAGTTCTCAGGATCATCGGCCAGTAGGGCCACGGCATTGAGGCAGTCCGTTCGGCCGGCGGCTTGGGCAGCAGCTCCCAGGAATGCACCGAGCGGGCTCCCTGCCTGAGAGCCGTACCGTGGCAGTCCGAGCCCGTATCCCCGCCGCCCAGTATGATCACTCGCTTGCCCTTGGCGGTGATGGCCTTACCCGGAATCTTCCGGTCTCCGGCCACCCGCCGGTTCTGCTGCGGCAGGTAATCCATGGCCAGGTGGATGCCGTCCAGCTCCCGGCCCGGTACGGGAAGGTCTCGGGCCTTGGTGGCCCCGCCCGCCAGAACCAGGGCGTCGAAGTCGCGTCTCAGATCCTCCACCGCCACGTTGAATCCGACGTTGGCCCCGGTCTTGAAGAGGACACCCTCTTCCCGCAACAGATCGAGGCGGCGCCGCACCACCCACTTCTCCAGCTTGAAATCGGGAATTCCATAGGTCAGCAGCCCCCCGATGCGGTCGGCTCGTTCGAGCACGGTGACCCGGTGGCCCACCTTGTTCAACTGGTCCGCGCAGGCCAGGCCGGCCGGACCCGAACCCACCACGGCCACCTTTTTCCCGGTCCGAACGGCGGGAGGCGTCGGCTTGATCCAGCCTTCACGGAAGGCATGCTCGACGATGCTGATTTCGATCTGCTTGATGGTGACCGGTTTATCGTTGATTCCCAGCACACAGGCCTCTTCGCAGGGCGCCGGACAGACCCAGCCGGTAAACTCGGGGAAGTTGTTGGTCTTGTGCAGTACCTGGATGGCTTCCTGCCAGCGGTTTCGATAGACCAGGTCGTTCCAGTCCGGAATGATGTTGCCCAGAGGACAACCGGTGTGGCAGAAGGGAATGCCGCAATCCATGCAGCGGGCCCCCTGACTCTGCACCAGGGAGTCGGCAGGATCCCGGTACACCTGAAACCAGTCCTTGAGGCGCTCCTCGACGGGGCGACGGGGGGCCATCTTTCGGCCGATTTCCATGAATCCCGTCACTTTTCCCATGGCTTCTCCGCCTCGGAGCCACTGAAAGGAACCCTGCGGCCAGCCCGGAACCGGAGCTGGAACCGCTGGGTCCTGATTTGTCTTGCCGTTGACTGAGCTAACGCGACAGGGCCGGGGTCTGCTCGCGGTCGGCCTCGGCAGCCCGGGCCTTTTCCAGCCCTTGAAGGACTCTCCGGTAATCCACGGGCATCACCTTCACGAACTTGGGCAGCAACCCCTCCCAATTTCGCAACACTCTTTCCGCAACCGCACTCCCCGTATAGCTCCGGTGCCTGGAGATCATCCCCTTGAGGGTCTCCAGGTCAGCGGGCTCCACCACCGGCTCCAGATCCACCATGCTGTGGTTGCAGTTCCGGCTGAAGTGTCCCGACTCGTCCAGCACGAAGGCGATGCCTCCGCTCATTCCGGCGGCAAAGTTGCGCCCGGTCTCGCCCAGCACCACCGCCACCCCGCCGGTCATGTACTCGCATCCGTGGTCCCCCACCCCTTCCACCACCGCCCGGGCGCCGCTGTTGCGCACCGCAAACCGCTCCCCGGCCATCCCCCGGAAGTAGGCCTGCCCCCCGGTGGCGCCGTAAAGCACCACGTTTCCGATGAGGATATTGTCCTCGGCCTTGAAGGTCGCCTCCCGGGGCGGAGACACAATCAACTTGCCGCCCGACAACCCCTTGCCGATGTAGTCGTTGGCGTCGCCGGCCAGCCTGAAGGTAATTCCGGCCGCCAGAAAAGCCCCGAAGCTCTGTCCGGCCGACCCGCGAAAATCCACCTGAATGGAATCTTCGGGAAGCCCGGAGTTGCCGTGGCGCTCTGCCAGGGCCGAGCTCAGCATGGTGCCCACGGTACGCTGGGAGTTCCTGATGGGGTAGCTGAGGGAAATGCGGGTCCCCTTCTCCAGGGATTCCCGGCAGTCGGCAATCAACCGATGGTCCAGCGCCTTCTGCAGGCCGTGGTCCTGCTCCTGGATCTTGTGGGTGGCGATTCGCTCCGGAACCTGGGGCCTGTAGAAGATGCGGGTAAAGTCCAGCCCCATGGCCTTCCAGTGCTCGACCGCGTCGGTCACGTCCAGGCGATCGGACCGGCCCACCATGTCCTCCACCCTGCGAAAGCCCAT
The DNA here is from genome assembly GCA_028875135.1 of Acidobacteriota bacterium. Taxonomy (GTDB): domain Bacteria; phylum Acidobacteriota; class Terriglobia; order Versatilivoradales; family Versatilivoraceae; genus Versatilivorator. The sequence continues at coordinate 352 of JAPPFQ010000347.1, read as the reverse complement.
ATCCGCCATGATCTCCCGCAGTTCCTCGGCCACGAAGGTGAAGAAGTTGATGACGTATTCGGGCTTGCCGGCGAACTTGCGGCGCAGCACCGGGTCTTGGGTGGCGACCCCCACCGGACAGGTGTTGAGATGGCACTTGCGCATCATGATGCACCCGGAAGCCACCAGCGGAGCCGTGGCGCAGCCATACTCCTCGGCTCCCAGTAGGGTGGCCACGGCCACGTCCCGGCCGGTCTTGAGCTGGCCGTCGGTCTGAACGACGATGCGGCCCCGCAGGTCGTTGAGCACCAGCGTCTGCTGGGTTTCCGCCAGGCCGAGCTCCCAGGGAACGCCGGCATGCTTGATGGAGGTC
>JAPPFQ010000521.1 GCA_028875135.1 Acidobacteriota bacterium | reverse complement strand
CCCTTTCCTGTGCCCGGGTCGGCCGGAAGGGCAGAAAATTGCCGGCGGCCCGCCGGAGGCTCGGATCGATGCGGAAGGGCATCCCCCGAAGCTTGCGGGCCAGGCGGCGTTTCCAGCGGACCCCCACTTCCAGCAGAAAGAGCTCCTCGAAGATCAGCCTGAACAGAGCCGGAGTGCGCCTGGCGGCCAGATCCTCCCCGCCTGTTTCCGCCGAGGGGAAGTGGGATTCCTGCAGGGCCGCCCGGCGGTCCATGAGGTCGTGGCGCTCCAGAACCGCCAGCGGCAGAGTTTCCGGGACGCCGGAGAGTTCCGAAAGGACGGTGTGGATCAGCCGCCGCAGCGTGCGGGTCCCCAAGCCTCTGGCGGCCTCGTAGACGGGAACGATTCGCCCCATGTCGATCGAACCCTGGGCAGGGGCCGCCGGGTCCAGGATTTCAAACTCGGGATTGATGACTTGCAGGCTGCCGGAGCGGTAGGGGTCAAGCTCGAACTTCCCGTGAAAGATGACCTGCTGTCCCGGCTTGAAGATCTTTCGCTGGTGCAGGTAGTCCGAGTGAAACCACTTGCAGCGAATCAGGCCGGTCTTGTCGCGGGCAGCCAGGTCGAAAATCCGGAGGCGGCTCTTGCGCGTGACCGTCAGACGGGCAGTCGAAACCTCGACCAGGATGGAGGTCTTTGCTCCCGGCCGAAGGTCGCTGACCCGGCAAAAACGAGTGCGGTCCTCGTAGCGGTAGGGAAGGGTGTAAAGCAGGTCTTCAACGGTGTGGATGTTCTTGGCGGCAAGGTCGCGGGCTCTCCGGGGCCCCACCCCCTTGACGAATTGCACCGGAGTCTGAAGTTCCAGCATGTGGCAGTGGGCCGGCGAGAATCATGCGCCACCGGGTAAGACCGTCCGCCCGGCAAGCGGAATCGGTGTCAATCCTGGATCTCTGCAGGGCCTCGCTGTCCCGGGCAGACCGGACACTAATGTTGCGAGGCGGGCGTCGGTTTGCGGGCCCAGACCAGGTAGCTCTTGATGAACGGATTGATGTCTCCGTCCAGGACCCGGTCGGCATCGCCCACCTCCCTTTTGGTGCGGTGGTCCTTGACCAGGCGATAGGGGTGGAGCACGTAGGAGCGGATCTGGCTGCCCCAGGCGATTTCCAGCTTGCTGTCTTCGATGGCGCGGCTTTCGGCGCGCTTCTTCTCCAGTTCAGCCTCATAGAGACGGGAACGGAGGATCTTCATGGCTACCGATCGATTCTTGTGCTGGGAGCGCTCGTTCTGGCACTGCACCACGATCCCGGTCGGCAGGTGGGTGATGCGCACTGCCGAATCGGTGGTATTGACGTGTTGTCCTCCGGCGCCGGTGGAGCGATAGGTGTCGATCCTGAGGTCCTTTTCCTCGATGACCACCTCCACGGCGTCATCGATTTCGGGAGAGACAAACACGGAAGAGAAGGAGGTGTGCCGGCGCTTGTTGGCGTCGAAGGGAGAGATGCGGACCAGGCGGTGCACCCCAACCTCCGACATCAGAAGTCCATAGGCATTGAGACCCTTGATGGCAATGGTCGCCGACTTGATCCCCGCCTCTTCACCGGCCTGGCTGTCCACCAGTTCATGAGTGAAGTCCTGTTGTTCTGCCCATCGCAGGTACATGCGCAGCAACATCTCGGCCCAATCCTGGGACTCGGTGCCGCCGGCTCCGGGGTGGACCGTCAGGAAGGCATTGGCCTGGGCGTTCTCGCCGCTGAGCAGTGTCCGGGTTTCGGCATCCCCCACCTGCGCTTCCAGCCGGCACATCTCCTCCCGGATTTCCGAACCGACCTCCTCGCCTTCGGCTCCCAGGTCGAAATAGGCCTCCAGGTCTTCAACCGACCGACCCAGTTCCTCGTCCAGGGTCAGGTCGGCTTCGAGCCGCTTGCGCCGCTGGAGCAATTTCTGGGACTGGGCCTGGTTCGTCCAAAAGGTTGGATCGGCGATATCGCTTTCAAGCTGTCGAAATTCCTTGCGCTTGATATCGGCGTCAAAGATAGCTCCGTATATCCCGAACCCGTTTCTCCAGCGCCTGAAAATTTCGGGTCAATTCCTCCGGTACCATCGCTTTCTCCCGTTCTTTGTTCCGCGAAACGGAAACGGCCTCTTCCCGCTCTTCACGGTGGCCATCTTAGCACAGGACACTAGCGGAGGAAGGTGGGTTCGGAGGGCAGAGGATGCGGGCGGGACGCCCGCGCTCCCGAGGGATGCCGGCCGGGGGGAGGCTACTTCTGTTGCTCCGCCAACTCGCGCTTGGTGAAGCCCTCGAACAGCCCCTCGAGACGCGCCATCCGCTCTCGGAGGCCGGCTACGTCCTGCCTGACATCCGCGACATCCTGGCGGACATTGCCTACATCCTGGCGGACATGGTGGATTTCCTGGCGCAAGTCTCCGGTCACCTTCCAACCAAGGCTAACCAGGGAAACGCCAAGGATGCCGATGGCGATCAATTCCGGGCTAATTATCATCTCTGATACTCCTTCCACTTTGACGGACTTGCCGAGAGGGAGATCAGACAAGTTGGGGTGTCGATTTGTTGACGGCTCACCCCGTTAGTGTACCACGGTAAGCCGGGCTTGGAAGATGAGAGGCGTGGCGCCCTCAAGGGACGGACGCAGGAGTTCATGGGGTGGAGTCCGCCGAATCAATCCCGACTGAATGCGGGTCAGAGATTGACGAAAGCATGCACGATCGCAGGCATTATGCTAGCATAATGGATCCGTACCACTGAAGGAGGGGTTATGGGCAATCTGACCATCCGGAACCTTGATGATCGCGTCATTGATCAGCTCAAGGTTCAAGCCAAGCAGAACCATAGGTCACTTGAAGGAGAGGTCCGCCATTTACTGTCGCAGCAAGTGGACCGCCGTGCACGCATCGTCGACTTTCGCGAGCGGACGGCCAAACTCGCTTCTCTTACCATCGGTACTCGCCAAACTGACAGTGTGAAACTCCTGCGCGAGGACCGTGATCGGTGAAGCTGACCGTCGATGCCAGTCTGGTTATCAAGTGGTTTGTGGCGGAACCGATGAGCGATCAAACGCGTCTTCTGCTCGCCCGTCGCATCCATCTCCACGCTCCCGAATTCCTGCTTGTCGAGTTTGCAAACACGATCTGGAAGAAGAAGCGACGCGGGGAACTGCCCGACGCACAACCCTACCTGGAAGAACTCGACGGGTTGCCCGATATTATCACCCTGCATCGAGACGGTGAACTTGTTGAGCGTGCCATTTCAATTGCAATGGAAATGGACCACCCGATTTACGATTGCCTCTACCTTGCCTGTGCCGAATCCACCGAGTCGGATCTGATTACTGCGGACAGACACTTCGTGGACAAGGTGGTCAATCGCTTCCCGGGAGCTCCTGTCCGCCATATCAGTGCGCGGGGTGTGGCGGATTGGATTGAAGCCGCGGCAACCGGCCCGGTCATCGAACGGGAGACGGTAGAGCGACTGATTGCAGCTTACGAGGTCTTTGCGAAAACGAAGCAGTTCGTTCTCGACAATCTCTCCAGTGAAACCGAGGGGTTCCATCGCGTGAATACTGCCGACTTGGCCCCCGCCTTGAGATCCCCGTCCCTGAGGCACCTTTTGGAATCGATAGTCGGATTGAACGACGAAGAACGCATCGATCTGCTGGCGATCGGCTGGTTGGGCGCCGGGCTCTTCCCCAATTGGCGGCAAAGCGTCGAGCATGCTGAAAAAATGGTTGCCGGGTTCGATCCCCGCTATGCGGCCGGCTATGGCCGTCACTGGCGAGCCGGGTACGAGCGCGTGACCGGCAGCAACTCAGCAGTTTGAGCGGTAGACAGGAAAGATGGAGACCTTTTACAATGCTCCTGTATGGCAGGGCGATCACAACCTGTATCTTCCAGGTTATTCTACAAGCGAGGAGGATAGACTCATGCAGTGGGTTATTCTCTCACTAACTGCTGTGGCCACTGTGTTGTGTTTCTGGAGGTGGTGGGATCTATTCTACGTCGATAGAGCCGATTTGGCCGAAGGATTCCCGCTGAAGCAGGGACTGAAGAGGATCATGTTTCCTGGTATCTTGGTCAGCCTCCTTCTTTTTCAAAGCCTTGTCCTGTTGTATGTAGATTCTAGAAATCTCGTAACCCTCGGCCTTTACAGTTCTTTGCCAATCTCTCTGGCGGGGACACAAATTATTCGCGCTACCCGCAACTACAGGAGGCGAATGGCCGGCAAGCCCCTGCCTGTGGACCGGAACGACCTGGTAACCTTGAACTTTCGGAAATAAGTGACAGGCCCGATTCCGTAGAAGGATTCCAGCCGGGGAGCCTACCCGCCAATTTCCAATCACCGGAACCCTTCCAACCTTGGGCCCCTCGCTTTGGCAGGCAGTTTGGGCGGCCTCTTTCACTTGACAATCGGCAGGCGGACCCGGTATAAGGTGTCGCGCTCGCGGTGCTGAGATGCCGGAGCGGACCCAAATCGGGGGAACAGGAATTGGCCAGACACAAATCAGCCATGAAACGGGCCCGCCAGAACGAGCAGAGGCGTCTGGCCCGGCGGAGCAAGATGCGGCGGCTGCGCACCCAGCTTGGAAAAATCAGGAACGCCATTTCCGAGAAGAACACCGAGCAGGTCGAGCAGTTGCTGGCGCCGACGCTGTCTTTGATCGACAGCTCCACCCACGGCAGCCTCATCCACCGCAACAAGGCCGCCCGTCAGAAATCGCGCCTGATGTCCCAGGTCAACAGCCTTTCCGGTAGCACCTCTTCTGCCTGACACCCAAAAAGCCCATATCTTGAACGGACAGCCGATCCCTTCCTTGCACCGGCTCGGCCGCCTGGGATAGGATGCCTTTCGTCCTATGGCCACCCAGAACCTCTCCGATCCCTACCAGCTTCGTCCCGAAAACATCGAGGATCCCCCTCGCACCCTTGCCAGTATTTTCCGCCGGATCGGTCCGGGCCTGATTCTTGCCAGCGGCATCGTCGGCTCGGGCGAGTTGATCGCCACCACGGTGCTGGGAGCCGAGGTCGGCTACACGCTCCTGTGGCTGATCATTCTGAGCTGCTTCATCAAGGTGGTGGTTCAGAACGAGCTGGGCCGGCATGCCATAGGCACCGGCGAGACCACCCTGGAGGCCTTCGACCGGGCGCCGGGTCCCCGCCTGCGGGCTTCCTGGCTGGTCTGGGCCTGGTTCCTGATGGTCATGTTTACGCTCCTTCAGGTGGGCGGGATGCTGGGGGGCGTTTCCGAGGTGCTCAACCGGCTGGTTCCCGAGGTTCCCATCGGTGTCTGGGTTTGGGTGGTGAACCTGGTGACGGTTGTCCTGCTCATCGGCGGGCGCTACTGGGTGGTGGAGAGGGTCTCCATGGGGCTGGTGGTCTGCTTTACCGTTCTGACTGTCAGCTGCGCTTTTCTGATGTTCAAGCTGCCCCAGTATTTTTCCTGGTCCCAGGTCGTTTCGGGATTGTCGTTCCAGCTTCCGGAAGGGGGACTCATCACCGCCGTGGCTGCGTTCGGCATCACCGGGGTGGGAGCCACCGAGCTGGTGGCGTATCCCTACTGGTGCCTGGAGAAGGGGTATGCCCGCTACAGCGGTCCTCGAGACGGTAGCTCGGCCTGGCGGGAGAGAGCCGGCGGATGGATTCGGGTCATGGGAGTGGACGTCGGCAATTCCATGGTCATCTACACCTTCGCCACAGTGGCCTTCTACTTTCTGGGAGCGGGAATCCTCCACGGACGGGGACTCCTGCCCCAGGGCTCCGAGATGGTTCAGGTCCTTTCCACCATGTACACCGAAACCATGGGGCCCTGGTCGCTGCCGCTCTTCCTGGTCGGCGCCTTCGCCGTCCTCTATTCAACCATCTTTGCCGCCACGGCGGCGCACAGCCGGGTGTTCGCCGATTTTGCCGGTATCCTCAAGCTCTACGACAAGACCGACTACGCCAAGCGGCTCCGGGTGACCCGCCTCTTCGTGGTCATTCTTCTATTCGTACCCTCCATCTATTTCATGTTTCTGCAGGCGCCGGTGATGATGGTCATCATCGGTGGTGCGGCCCAGGCCATCATGTTGCCTGTGATTGCCTTCTACACGGTCTACCTGCGTTACCGTCACATGCCTAAAGAGGTCCTTCCCGGCGCATGGGTGACCCTGGCCCTGTGGATCTCAGCTTTGGTCATGGCCCTGGTGATGGGCTATTCCTTCATTCAGAGAATCGCCGGCATGAAGTAGCCGGTCCGGCCTTCAGAAATACCCCTGTATCGCTCTGCATGACCTGTCCCGTTGTATGAGTGGGGTGTGGTTTAAGTGAATAGCAGATAGCGGTTAGCCCGAACTTCTCAGTGCGCCATGAAAGGCGCCTTCTTCTAACGGGTGCGAAACCCGTCCAACAACTGTCGCTCCGGTTGGTAGCAGCCAGGGCGGATCATGGAGGTAACGATATGGTCTGAAGCACTCTGGTGTCAAAGGGCCGCTGAAGGCGGCTCAGCGAGCATGCGGGCCGGAACGCGAGTGAACGTCGAGCAGGCCTCGAAACGGGCGATGCGGGAGCCGACCCACCTGAGATATGGGGAAGGCCGGAGCTGGAGGGAGAAGCGAGCGACATAAGCACTCCTTGGGACCCGCCGGGGTAGTGACGTCGGCACGCATGGAAGAGGAAGAAGGTGGCAACATGGGAAGCCCTGCAGGTGGTGAGGCACACACCGAACCGGCGGCTCGTGAGAGTGAGGTTGGGTCTGCAGGGTGGCGGAGGGGCTCGTAGTACCGGGGAAGCGGGGTAATGCCCGTGGAGGGAAGGGGCCTTGAGTCGGGAGGGGCATGGAAAGGAGACAGGGCGTGGCCACTGACAGAGGTCTAACCCGAAGTTCCCCCTATTTTACCCTTGAAAAACGGTCCTAAGCCATTTGTTTTCT
>JAPPFQ010000007.1:5422-6986 GCA_028875135.1 Acidobacteriota bacterium | reverse complement strand
TCCGCCTTTCATCCCGGGGCGGAACCTCCACGACTTGAGAGCCCGGATGGCCTTCTCGTCCAGGCCCAGGCCCAGGCTGCGGATCACCTTCAGGATCTCGATGCTTCCATCCTTGCGAACGATGGCCGACAGAACCACCACACCCTGGTACTTGGCTTTTCTGGCCTCTTCAGAGTAGACGGGCTCGATTCGGCTCAGCACGGTGGGAGGAGTCACACCGCCACCCACCCGGTAGACACCACCGCCGATACCGCCGCCTGTGCCCGGTCCCACCCCGGCGCCATCTCCCGGTCCAACACCCGTCCCGGTACCGGTGCCGATGCCGCCGCCGCTTCCTGGTCCCGGCGAAGGCGGGCCCGGAATGCCCAGAGGGTCTCCGTAGTCAGGCAGGTTGATGGCCGGCAACTGGGCCAGCTGAGGAACGATTACGGTCGGTTCCACCGGCAACAGGGGCCTCGGATTGCGAACCTTGGGCGTCGGCGGAGTCAACTGCTTGTCGGACGGCTTGGGGAGACGGCCCTTGGAAGGAGGCTTGGGGGCTTTCAATCCGCCTCCACCTCCACCGCCGGAGGGCCCAAGCCTCGGGGCAATCAGCCTGGTGGAGGGCATGAAGTAAAGCTCGGTCTCGTTGGCCGCCAAGGGGGCGTCCTTGATCAGCAAAAGCGGCACGAAAAGAATGGCTGCCACGAAGAGACATTGCACCACGACCGAAAGCACAAACGAGGTGGAGCGGATCTTGTAGTCCTGAAAGAGTTCCTGAACCTCGACCGGTTGCGCGGTCACCTCGATTTCCGGCCGCTCTTCCTTGACGAATATCCCCTTGATTCCCGAAAAAATGGCGCGGTACCAGGGAATTTCCTCCACCAGGAGGTGGGTGGCCACCGGCTGCGCAGTGATGCGGTAGTCCTTCTCTTCCTTGCCGAAACAGGATTTGAGGTTGGACCAGAAACCGGAAAGCAGAGACCGGTCTTCGACCATCAGGTTGGCTTCCACCGGCCGGGCGGTGATGTCGTACTGTTTTTCCTCATGCACGAACAGTGAAGCCAGGTTGCTGAAAAAGGTCCGGTAGCCGGGCTGCAAGGTTGTCGCCATCTTGAAGGGAGCCGCCGCAACCGGCGCCCGCCCCTCCGAACCTGCACTTGCGGACGACAGGCGCGACAAATCGCTTCGGGCCTGGGCCAATTCAGCTTCCAGGCGCTGAATCTGCTGTGAGTCAAGGGGCGATTGCCCCCTGGCCTCGTCCAAGGCAGCTTCCAGAAACTCGACCAAGCCCTTTTGTTCCTCGAGTGGATTCATGATTGCTCTTTCATTCCTGGCGGACGGATCTTCGCCACCCCTTGTCTGACGACGCGAAGGAATGAGATCCGCATACGCCGGTCCCAACGCGCTTGCGATGGGCCAATCGCGGTTCCCGGGGCCGTCTCCGGCTGCAAACCTTCAGAAAAATATTATCATAATCCCTGCTCCAGTCACGCAAATTTGACGGTCCGCCGATGGCTGGGGTTGTTTCTCCCCTCCCAAGCGAACCCAGTCCGGTTCCGTGGACAAGGGCGGGGGATTTTGT
>JAPPFQ010000007.1:0-5412 GCA_028875135.1 Acidobacteriota bacterium | reverse complement strand
GTCTATAATTCCGCGTTTTTGTTGGCCTTGCCGATCCCCGCCGCAGGAGTTCCCCCTCCGGATTCATCACCATGAAACTGAAGGACACCATCAATCTGCCCCGAACCGGCTTTCCGATGAAGGCCAGTCTTCCCAACCTGGAGCCCCGCATACTGCAACGGTGGGACCAACTGCAACTGTACCGGAAGATTCGTGACCTCAGAGCCGGGAGCCCGGTGTTCCTGCTGCACGACGGGCCTCCCTACGCCAATGGCAACATCCATATCGGGCACGCCGAGAACAAGATTCTCAAGGACTTCATCGTCAAGTCGAGAACCATGGCGGGCTTCAACGCGCCCTACATTCCCGGATGGGACTGCCACGGACTGCCGATCGAGATCAAGGTCGACCAGGTGCTCGGCAGGAAAAAGGCCGGCATGACCCGAGTCCAGATTCGCCGGGAATGCCGGGCGTACGCCGGCAAGTTCGTGGAGCTGCAGAAACGGGAGTTCATTCGACTGGGCATCCTGGGGGATTGGAGTGCACCCTATCTCACCATGAGCCACCGCTACGAGGCTGCCATCGCGCGCACCTTCGGCCAATTCGTGAGAGAGGGATACGTCTACAAGGGGCTGAAACCCGTCCACTGGTGCTGCTCCTGCCGGACGGCTCTGGCGGAAGCCGAAGTGGAATACGAGGACCACACCAGCCCCTCCATCTACGTCAAGTTTCCCTTGACGTCGGATCCCTCCCTGCTGGATCCGGCTCTGAGAGGCCGGAAGGTGTCGGTGCTGATCTGGACGACCACCCCCTGGACGCTGCCGGCCAACCTGGCTATCGCCTTCAACGCCAACCTGGAGTATGCGGCGGTAGAGGTCGGAGAGGAGGTCTACCTGATCGCCTCCGAACTGGTTGCAGCCACGGCCGCGGGTTGCGGATTCAAGCCCGGAAGGACCCTGGCCACCATGGAGGGCAGAAAGCTGTCTGCCCTCCAGACCCGGCATCCCTTCCTGGACCGCCTCTCGCCGGGTCTGCTGGGCGAGCACGTCACCCTGGAACAGGGCACCGGATGCGTGCATACGGCCCCCGGACACGGCCATGAAGACTATGCCCTGGGAAAAGCCCACGGTCTGGATATCTACTGCCCGGTAGACGGCGGAGGAAGGTTCGTGGCCGGCACTCCCCACGTCGAGGGCATGCGGGTCTTCGATGCCAACGGAACGGTCCTGCAACTGCTCCGCGACCGCGAAGCCCTGCTGGCGGCCGAGACCATTTCTCACTCCTACCCGCACTGCTGGCGCTGCCACAAGCCGGTCATCTTCCGCGCCACGCCCCAGTGGTTCATCTCCATGGAACACCGCGACCTCAGGGGCCAATCCCTGGAGGCCATCCAGGGCGTCCGCTGGATCCCGGAATGGGGGCGGGAGCGCATCTCCGGCATGATCGCCAACCGCCCCGACTGGTGCGTCTCGCGGCAACGGGTCTGGGGGGTTCCCATTACCGCTTTCTATTGCGACGGCTGCCAGGAGCCGTTGCTGGAGCCTGAAGCCATTGACCGCGTGGTCGCCATCTTCGAGGAGGAGGGGGCGGATGCCTGGTTCAGCCGTCCCGTAGGTGATCTCCTGCCCCAGGGCACCCGTTGCCCGGGGTGCGGGGGAGACCGTTTTAGCAAGGAATCCGACATTCTGGACGTCTGGTTCGACTCCGGGGCCAGCCAGGCGGCAGTGCTGGGCAACCGTCCCGATGTGCCCTGGCCGGCCGACATGTACCTGGAAGGAAGCGACCAGTACCGGGGCTGGTTTCACAGTTCCCTGCTGATCGGTGTGGCTACCCGCCAGGGAGCTCCCTACCGGCAGGTCCTCACCCACGGTTGGACGCTGGATGCCGAGGGACACGCCATGTCCAAGTCCCGGGGCAATGTGATCAAGCCGCAAAAAATCGTCAGGAGGGACGGCGCCGAGATCCTGCGGCTCTGGGTGGCGGCCAGCGACTGCAGGGAGGACATTCGCATCTCTCCCGATCTGATTCGCCGCCTTTCCGACGGATACCGCAAGTTCCGCAACACGGCGCGTTTCATGCTCGGCAACCTCTCGGATTTCTCTCCCGCGGAGCACTCCGTGGCGACCCCCGACCTGGAGGAGCTGGACCAGTGGGCCCTGGTGCGGACCAGCCGGCTTCTGGAGAAGGTTTACGGTTGGTACGAAGCTTACGAGTTCCATCGGATTTACCATCGGGTCTACGATTTCCTGACGGTCGACCTCAGCTCCTTCTACTTCGACGTCCTCAAGGATCGACTCTATACGGCCGCGCCCGATGCGCATCCGCGGCGATCGGCGCAGACCGTGCTCTACCTCATCCTGGAAGCGTTGACCCGGGCGCTGGCTCCCATCTACAGCTTTACCTGCGAGGAGATCTGGGAGCACCTCTCGTCCAAGGCCGACAGACCGGCAAGCGTGCACATGGCGCGCTTTGTGCCGGCCGAAAGCCTGGTTGAAGGCCTGTCCTCCCAATCGCTGGAGCGGCTGGACAATTGGGATCTGCTCATCCGGGTTCGCTCCACCGTGCTGAAGGTCCTGGAGGAGGCTCGCCAGGCCAAGTTCATCGGGAATTCCCTGGAAGCCAAGGTCACCCTGGCAGGCGAAGACGGCTGCGCTCCGATCCTGAAGCGTTACGAAGCGATGCTGCCGGCGCTGCTCATCGTGTCGCAGGTGGAGTTGGGCGCCCCATCCGGAGAGACACCCTTTTTCGGGGAAGCGGAAGGACTCCGGGCCTCGGTGAGCCGGGCCGAGGGGGAAAAATGCGAGCGCTGCTGGATCTACTCCACCGGGGTCGGAAGCAATCCCGATTTCCCGGGAATCTGCCCCAGGTGCACCTCCACCCTCGAGGAAATCGGTGTCACGCCCGAGCAGCTCGATGCGGGCACGGCAAAATCCTGACCGATTGCCGGCTGCCCAATCGGGTCAACCCGTCTCACAGCTCAAACGGTGTCCCCGCCCCATGAAACGGCTTCTCTACTTTCTGATTGCCCTTGGCGTGTTTCTGAGCGACCGCCTGACCAAGCAGTTGATTGAAGAGGATCTTGGGCTCTACGAGTTCAAGACCGTCATCCCCGGGTTTCTCGAACTCACCCATACCCGAAACACGGGCATGGCCTTCGGCATCCTCAGCGGCTCGGCTTCGCCCTGGGTCCCCGTTGGGCTGGCGATCGTCTCCACTCTGGCCTTTCTGCTCATCCTGGGATTCGCCCTGCGCAACCCGGTCAGCCGCGGCCGGTTGCAGTGGGGGCTGATGCTGATTCTCGGGGGCGCCGCCGGCAACCTCCATGACCGTCTCGCCTACGGCTACGTGACCGACTTTATCGACGTGTTCTACGGGAGCTACCATTGGCCGACCTTCAACCTGGCCGATTCGGCCATCACCGTCGGGATCGGCCTGTTCCTGATCGAGATTCTGACCCAGGAATCCGACCCGGAGGCAGTGGCCCGTTGACGGGATCCTGAGAGGCCCTCCATTGTTTCCCATTCTGCTGGACTTCGGCACCTTTCCGCTCCACACCTATGGATTCCTGCTGGCGCTGGCCTTTCTGAGCGCGCTCTGGTTCACTGCCCGGGCCGCCGGACGGGAAGGCATCGACAAGGCGGCCGTCTACGACCTCGGGGTCTATATCGCCGTCTCCGCGCTGCTTGGAGCCAAGCTCCTCTTCCTGGTTACCGAGTTTCGTTACTACGCCGCCCATCCGGACGAAATCCTCTCGCTGGCTACGCTGCGTTCCGGAGGGGTCTACTATGGGGGGTTCATCCTGGCGGCCATCGCCGGAATCTGGATAAGCGGGCGAAAGGGTCTGCCCGTTTGGAAGGTGGCCGACCTCTGCGCTCCAGGCATCGCCCTGGGACAGGCCATTGGCAGACTCGGATGTTTCTCGGCAGGGTGCTGCTACGGCAAGTCCACCTCCCAGCCCTGGGGAATCGTCTTCAGCGATCCCTACAGCCACCAAGTCGTTGGAGTTCCCCTGGACGTTTCGCTGCATCCTGTCCAACTGTACCAGGCCGCCGCCAATCTGGCGCTGTTCGGCCTGTTGTGGTTCAGTCTGAGTCGAAAACGATTCGACGGCCAGGTGTTCATCCTCTACCTGGTGGGATATGCGGCGTCCCGCTTTCTGATCGAGTTTTTCCGGGGAGACGCCGGCCGTGGCTTCGTATTCGGCGGTGTGCTGTCCACCTCCCAGTTCATCGGTCTGCTCCTGTTCCCTGCGGCGGCTGTGCTATTCCTGGTGCTGAGACAGCGCCATCGTGCAGCCTCGGCCAGTTAGACCGCTGCCGCGTTCGCCTGCAGCCGGTGAGGCAAACCGCATGAGCCGCCCAACCGATTCCACCCCGGAGCTGAAGCTTCTCCCCCAGGCCGGCGACCACGGAAACCGCCTGGATCGATTCCTGCAGGATCATCTTCCCGACCGGAGCCGGGCCCGGATTCAGGCGTTGATTCAAGCCGGCCATGTCCGGATCGAAGGGAGCACCTGCAAGGCCAGTTACCGAATCAAGGGCGGGGAGGACATCCGCATCCGTCTCGTTTCCCCCGGTCCCACCCGATTGGAGGCGGAACCCATCCCTCTGGAAATCGTCTACGAGGACGACGATCTGGCCGTTGTCGACAAACGCGCCGGTATGGTCGTCCACCAGGGAGCCGGAGTGCGGACCGGCACCCTGGTCAACGCCCTGCTCCACCGGTATCGCACCCTTTCCGAGGCGGGTGGCGGAGAGCGGCCCGGCATCGTGCACCGTCTCGACAAGCAGACCTCGGGCTTGATGGTCATTGCCAGGAACGACTTCAGCCATAACCGGCTGGCTCGGCAGTTCCAGACCCGACAGGTATCCAAGAAATACGTCGCCCTGGTGCACGGCGCGGTTCAAAGGGAATCCGGCGAGATACGGAGCGCCATCGGACGGGACCGGGTCCGACGCATCCGCATGACTACCCGGACCAGGCAGGCCCGACCCGCCCACACCGCCTTTCGAGTGCTGGAGAGATTTCCCAGGCTCACCCTGCTGGAACTGAACCTCAAGACCGGCCGCACTCACCAGATCCGGGTCCACCTCAGCTCGGAAAAGCACCCAGTGGTCGGGGACACCCTCTATGGAGCCCCCGCCCGGGTTCTCGCCGGCGATTCGAGGCGTCCCCTGCCCCGCTTGGGACGGAACTTCCTGCACGCCGCCAACCTGCAATTCCACCACCCCCGCCACCTGACCCCCCTGGAGTTTTCCTCCCCGCTGCCCGAGGAACTGCAACGCTTCCTGGAGCAACTGCGGGACGGTTGACGGTCGCAGACCTCCCCTCTATACTTTTCTTATGAACGGTTTGCGAAATTCGCTTTCGAGAGTCCCGTGGAGGACAATCCTGGCCGGCTTGATTCTGTCGGGTGGGCTGGCAGTGCTCTGT
>JAPPFQ010000765.1 GCA_028875135.1 Acidobacteriota bacterium | reverse complement strand
GTACGAGGTATCACAACGGCGAGGGCTCCGCCCTCTGAGAGAAAGGCATTTTGGTTGCCCGAAACGTGGCCCACTTGAGTGGCCCTCCCTCTTTGGAAAGTGGGCCACCTCTGCGACGCCATTTGACTGGCCCCGAGAGACCCAATTCGTCGACCATTCCACGGTCATTGGGTGTGCCTGTTTCCTGCTCCAATTCATCCCCGCGTAAGCGTGGAACAGGGCCGTGGTATACCCGAATGGCTGAAGACGGACCATCCCCGGGAGGTGATCGAGGCGGCCCTGGCGTAGGTGGTCCGGAACCGACTGGCGGCAGCCTATGCCCGCTCCGACCTGTTCGACCGCAGGCGAGTCATAATGGACACCTGGACGCGTTACCTGGCCGAAGCGGTCGGTTGCCCGCACCAAGTCCAGCAAGGCAAACTCACCCTGGGCAGGCCAACGTGAGAGCCAAGCTCGAAGTCCAGCGGCAATAAAAGCCAAGTCAAGCAGGACAACCTGAGTCCAGGTCTTCAGCATTTCTGCCCCCCGCAGAGATCACTGTGAAGGGCAGGATCGAAACTGATAATCGGTCACAACGGCGTCCGATCCCTTGATGCTCATTTCGCTTTCGTAGCTCCTCCCGCTGAGACTTTCATAGGACAACTTGAGCCTCACGGCACCCCATCCTTCGTTCGAGATGCTTGCGCTGAGGTAGGTAGATTCTGTTTCTCCCTTCGCAATGTACGGCAAAGCCCCCTTTGGCCACCCTTCCCGATTCTGAAACTGAGCCTCATACCGGACATTGAAGGCAGGACCATTGCCGATGTTGCAGAGTCTGACCGAACCTGTGACGCTAGGGTCCAGTACCCTTTGTTCTGGATATAGGCGATCTTTCAAAACATCCCGCTCTAGACTCGAATCTGCGCGCTCCTTCACTAAAGGCACTAGGCGCGGTTCCTGCATTATTTCGTTCTGTTCCTGAGAGATTTTTCGGATCTTCAATGTTTCGTAGGCGTACCAAATCAATCCGAAAAAAATGAGAATCTGGACGCCAAGATGGGCAATATCCATTTGGTTCTCCTTAGTTCTCCCAAAGTAAAGTAGCTCACGAAAAGCTGTTTAATCGTATTCTAATCCGTGCCCCTCACCGCCCAGTTTTCGGGTGGTAGTGGATCAGTCTGTTGGTAAAATTTGTACGATGTTGATAGGCAGCTGAGGAACGGAGGAAGGCAAATGCCGATGCGCAGGAGCAGGAATGAGCAACAGCGTGGGGACGGCTTCAAGGCTCTCGCCTGCCGGTTCTTGAAAGCTTTAGGCTACTCCCAGATCGAGGAAGAACCAATGATTGGGGAAAAAAGGGCCGATCTCCTTGCAACTACAAGAGAGGGTAGGTTCTTCGTGGAAGCAAAGTCCCCCCATCTGATGAAGGACACACTGTTTGACCCAGAACACTTTGATCGGGTGAAGCTGTTTGAGAGGGACGTAACTTAATACGTGAAGAATCAGTTTGGGACACTTCATGAGAACTGCATCATAACTGGAAGTTGGGATGGACTCCTTGGCCGCGGGATTGCAACAAACCAGATAAGGCAATGGCTAGAGCCTCTCAAGCAATGGGTTGGTAGAGAGAAAGAACTCCCGACCGATGGTGACTTGCGAAAGTGGTACGGCTGGCTCGGGAGCTATGAATCTACGAAAACATACATCGAGAACCACCCTGAGCTTGAACCGGAACCTGTAAGGCGTATCAAATCCCAGTGTCCTTTCTACGACAAAATCCCGTCATACCCATACGGAAGATTCTCTGTTCCTACGCTGACGCCGAAACAAGGCAAGCCCCAAGAATGGCATTGCACCTGGAGGCTCCTTCGAAGGGACCGCTACCATCCTGTTACTAGTGGGTTTACTTTTATTGGAGGGGGAGGCCCTGCGGGAAGCTGGCACAGGATAGAACCCACTGTCGAGAAAGCGATCAAGGAATACAAGAAGAAGCTCGAACTAGCAGAGGACCAGCACCCCGACTTACCTTCTGTTCCTATGATCCTTTTTGTGGACGGTCGGACGGCTGGTCACCATTTGGACAAAGACGATCTGGATTTGGCATTTGCACGGGGAGTCTGGAAGGAAGGACCCTCCAAGAAGTATCCAAAGGTGCCCCTTGGAGTAGTTGTTTTAGGGGCTCCTATGCGTGGTGTGAGCCAAATTGGTAGCGATATGTTCGGGGATTTCATCTACAACCCCTATTGGGGGACTAGTTTCCCTCCAGTTATCAACGCACTATTACGGACCTACAGGCTTCGCGTTTGGAGTGTTGTGAAAACTCTCCAGCAGGTCGAAAAGGGATTTTAATAGCTGACCCAGTCAGTGTGCTGGAGGGCATCTTCTCCAGCCGCTCACCTCTTAGGAATCCTCACTCTGAACTAGACCTATATCGGGGGAAGGTCTGTGGATGTACCGGCCGGCACAGCGGAATAGACTTCTTCCACGGGCTCTTAGCTAAGGTTAGGCGCCAGTGACCTTGGAATCACTATTGAGGACTGATGACGAGAAAACCTCGACAGATCCATCTAAAGTACGCTGAAAAGCGGGACGTCGTCTTCTTCTTTGGCGCTGGTGCCTCTGTGGCCGCCGGAATCCCGCTTCAAGAGGACATACTACGAGAGGCTTTGAGCCAGAGCAGGGTTAGGGACAGCCAGGCAGGAAGAGAGTTGATCCGATTCTTGCAAAGATTCTTTGCCCTTAATCGCAGACTGTACCCGATGCCGTCGCTAGAAGATGTATTCGCTTTCCTAGACTATTTCATCAGTCGCAACGAACACTTAGACAGTGTGTATTCCGTGAGTCAACTGCGGAAAATTCAGGAGTGCTTCGTCAGAATCATCCATTACACTATTGGCCAACGAAGAACGAATAATGCTTCCACGCACCGTGCCTTCTGGGACGTGGTTGGGGTAACGAACCGCAACGTAAGCATCGTGTCCCTAAACTACGACTCTGTACTCGAAGCGGCATTTGGTCTATATCCCGAACACGCGTACATTGACTACTGCATAAACCTTCTCAACTATGACTATGAAGAAGTTCCGGCTTTCTATTGGTGGATTAATCCCCGAGAGCCCGTGCCTCGCTTCGGAGAGGAGAATCCGGTACCGATCAAGATCCTCAAGCTGCACGGAAGCTTGGATTGGAAATTCTGTAGGGCCTGTAGGGGAGTTCTCTTGACGCCATGGAGCACGGAGATTGACCTAGAACAAGGAGCGTTCTTTTCACCTCCCGGCGACGATATCCTACCATCCGAACTCCTGTGCCCGGTCGATGGATGTCGATTCGAGACACTGATCCTGCCCCCTTCTTATATAAAAGATCTCCGGAATCCTGTAGTCTCGACGATCGGTAGCGAAATTGAGCAGGAGATTCGAATTGCAAAGAAGGTCGTATTAATTGGGTACTCGTTGCCAGACGCTGACATTCACCTTCGAGCACTGTTCGCAAAGAGTCTATCCCGAGACACACAAGTAGTTGTGGTCAATCCCGACAACTGTGATGCGTTACAAGCTAGATATGCCTGTCTCGCGCAGCGGGTGTCCTTCCTCAATCACACCTTCGAGAGTTTTGTGCTCTCTGAATCGCTTGGAGACATATTGAAGGGCACCGGCGCCTAACAGCCTGTGGACGAGGTGGGGAGATGGGAATTGGCTTGATGACCTGACCGCCTAGAATGGTTCCAGTCGTAATCCCATGCTTTGGGACAAGCTCCGGCAGCCAAGCCGGACTGTAGAAGTCTTAAGCCGTCGCTTGGGACCAGCAACCTCTCTCAACCGCACCCAGGGCGTTCTCCAGGCCTGGATAACCCGAGACCCTGCAGCGGCCAAGGCAGAAGCGGCGGATCTTAGGCAAGCCCTCGCCGATGCCAATTGGGGCACAATCGTACGCCACGGCGGCTTCGACGCCGTCGTGGACAAGATCGACCATGCCGCCGAGGAAACGGCGGCCTCGGCCGGAGCGAGTTGGGCCGATAATTTCCGCCTCCGAGGGTCTTGGACGTGGCGTCGTACGAGTGAAACGGCTACAACGAAGCGATGTTCACCCAGCCGTTTCATTATTTCGACACCCACAACGCTTTTCTCTCAGTGGGCGGAGCCCTTGCCGTTGTGGCGGGATACTTCCCCGAAACGCCGTATCAGACGCGGGACAACGCGGATTTCCCGCGTCCGATGCGAAAAAGAGATGGGAGGCTGCGCCTCGCGTGATCCTGCGGAAGGCTGTCAGACCGGCTTGGATAGCCGGGGGCGATGGCTCTCGTTACCGACGGCTGGCGACGGCCACGCAGCCGGGGTTGGATTGGCCACTTCACCGGCCCTTAGGCGGTCCAGATAGTCCGCCCATTCCTGCATCATCTCTCGCCTTTGCGGCAAGTGGGCCGTGCGGTTGTAGGCTCGTCCAAGAGGATCACGCACCACATGTGCCAGTTGGTGCTCAATGTAGTCCGGTCGAAAACCCAATACTTCATCCAGGAGGGTTCTCGCCATGGCCCGAAAACCATGACCGGTCATTTCATCCTTGCCGATTCCCAGGCGACGCAGTGCGGCAAGGACGGCATTCTCGCTCATGGGCCGTTCTCCCCTTGGCGTGCGACCGCTCGGAAAGACAAAGCGCCCGTGTCCGGTCAACGGGTAGAGTTCGCGCAGAACCTCCACCGCTTGGCGGGATAGGGGAACTAGATGCGGCGTATTGGTCTTAGTGATAGTTAGACGCCATTCGGCTGCTTCCAGGTCGATATCAGACCATTCGGCTCGGCGGAGCTCGCCGGGCCGGACGAAGACCAATGGGGCCAGCCTGAGGGCACAGCGCACAATCAGTGACCCTTGGTAGCCGTCCAGCACTCTCAGCAAGGGGCCAACGTTCTTGGGATCGGTGAGTGAAGCAAAGTGCTTTTTCTTTACGGGGGACAATGCGCCGCGCAGATCTGCTGACAGGTCGCGCTCGGCGCGCCCCGTCGCCACGGCGTAGCGAAAGACCTGTCCACAGTTTTGAAGAACCCGATGGGCGGTTTCCAGGACCCCGCGTTGTTCGATACGCCGAACCACCTCCAACAACTGGGACGCGTTGATGCCGGCAATCGGCTTGGCTCCCAACCAGGGGAAGATGTTTCGCTGAAGCCGGCTCATTATTAGGCTGGAATGACTGGGTGCCCAGATGGGAGCCTGCTTGGTAAACCACTCGCGAGCAACGGCTTCAAAGGTGTTCGAGTCACGTTGCGCTTTAGCGGCCTTCAAGGCTTGGCGATGTGCACTTGGATCGACTCCCCCTACCAATAGCCGTCGGGCATCTTCGCAGCGCCGCCGGGCCTCTTTGAGGGAAACATGGGGATAGACTCCGAGAGAGATCCGTTTATCCTTGCCTTCGAAGCGGTATTTTACACGCCACCACTTGCCTCCTCGGGGTGACACTTCAAGATAGAGTCCACGCCCGTCGAAAATCTTTCTGGATTTCTTGTTGGGCTGAGCACGACGTACTGCAACATCTGTTAGGGGCATTTGGGGGCAACTCCTTTCAGCGATTTCTAATATGCCCCCAAATGTTGCCCCATTTTCCGCTCGGCTGTCAAGGGATATCATGAAACGAGGTTGGACTTTAAATATTATAAGTAGTTAATAAATAAGTATTTATTAGATATTACTGGATGGCACCGGAAGATGTTTTGGCGGAGGCGGTAGGATTCGAACCCACGGTACCCGCAAAGGTACAACGGTTTTCAAGACCGCCGCAATCGACCACTCTGCCACGCCTCCGCGATAGGACTCCATTTTAGCCCGCATTCCCGGGGTGTTCGCCGGAAATATCCGGTATCACTGTTGACCTGCGGGATCCAACCGGGCCTGACGGCGGGATTGAGGACGATTGCGGGGGATGGGCAGGGTTGCCGGCAACCCGAACTACCGGCTGTCCAGCAGCTTCTCGGCGAGCACGTTTCTGATTCGGGCTTCGTTGCGGATGACTTCCAGGTAGGCTGTCTTCAGCAGGGTTTCCTTGCGGTTGAAGATGGTCTGGCGGACATCCGCCTGGACCTGCGGTTCGCTCAGTTCGTGCTGCCCGCCGCGCTCCTTGGCCAGGAGCTTGACCAGGTGGTAGCCGTAGCCGATTCGGATGGGCCGGGGAAAGACCTGCTCCACCCTGAGGGCCTGGACCGTTTTCTTGAGCTCGGGGCTGACCGTCTCCATCTGCTGCTCGGTGACGAATCCCAGGTCTCCGCCCCGAGGGGCGGACTCGGCGTCCTCGGAGTACTCCACCGCCAGGCGGGCGAAATCCTCGCCGTTCAGCAGGCGCCGCATCAGGAGTTGGGCCTTCTTTTGGGCCTCGAGGGGAGTGGTGGCGTCGTCGCTCCGGGTATTGTTGATCCCGGACTCCTTGGCGTCCGTAATCAGAATATGGGCCAGGCGCCAACCCTTGGGCAGGTTGTAGTTGGACTTGTTCTCTTCGAAGTGCTGCTGGATCTCGGCTTCGGTCACCGAGATCTTGGAGGTGATCTCCTTGTTGTAGAGCTTCTCGATTGTGGCGCCCTTGCGCAGGGTCTGCCTGAACTCCTCCTCGGTCAACCCCTGCTCCTTGAGGAATTCCTGAAACTTCTCCTCGGTGTAGTTCTTCTTGAAGTCGGTGAACCGGGTGCTGACCTCGGCGTCGCTGGCGGTCAGATTGTCGGCGGCAGCCCGCTGCATGAGGATCTCATCGTTGATGAGCTGGCTCAGGATGTTGAGCTTGAAGGTGGAAGCCTCCTCGGGCGACGGCGCCCGAGAACTCTGCCGGAGTTGAGCGTCGAAGCGCTTGTCGACCTCGGAGATCTTGATTTCCGCTTCATTGACGATGGCCGCGGTGTCGGAACTCACCTTGGGTCCCGAGCTGCAGCCTGCTCCAACCAGCAGTAGCGCCGTCAAAGCCGATGCACCGTTTCGCTTGCAGGCAATCATCATGGAATTTCGGATTGACCGGATTGAGAGGGCATCGCCCGCCCCCCCGC
>JAPPFQ010000248.1 GCA_028875135.1 Acidobacteriota bacterium | reverse complement strand
ACACCGCCCGGCTGGCATCGGCGGCCGTGATTTCCTTCACCCGCGAGTCCAGCCGGTAGCGGTTAACCCCGCTTTCTTGCAGAGCCTTCCTCAGGGACTGCTTGTCTTCGTCCGACCAGGCCGGCTCCAACACCCCCAGGTAGTGCAGCGCCTCCAACTGGTTGGCCGTCACCCCTCCATAGTCGTGTTCCTTGTTCATCTGGAGCGTCGACAGTCCCAGGACGAAGTTGGCGGCCCGGCTATGGCAGACCATGCACTCGCTGCGGCTGGGGAAGCGCCAGTCCAGCCGGCGCTTCTCTCCGTCTGCCGGGCCGATCTCGACCGACGCATCCCGTCCTTCGCTCCCAACCAGGTGGGCTTCGGTCTGTTCCCGGTTCCAGGCATAGGAATAACCGACCCATTCGCCCTGCTGCCGGGTCAGCAAGCGGGTCTCGACCCAGCGCCGCTGGCCGGCGCCGCCATTTCCCGAGTCGAATCCGAAGGACTTGACCAGGACAGTCCGGTCCGGGAAGCTCCAGCCGACGTTGGAGGTCATGCCTGCGCCAGCTTGGCTCGGGCCTTCGTCCCGCCTGTCGGCCGGCGGCAGGTAGAGCGACCGTTCCTTGAAGGCGCCGTCCGACCACAGGGGGGCGTTCACCGAGTAGGGGATCATGCCGGGTGCCAGGCGGTGGCCTGCGACCGAGGCAAACAACCCGGTTTGGCTCAGGCGCCGGGGGAAGCGGTCGCTGCTGTCAGGGGCGTCGTTGACTTCCAGGGAGTAGAAGCCCCCCTTTCCCTTGTCTCGATAGTCGAGCACCAGCAGGTTGCCGTCAGCGTCCACCTCGAAGGCGACGATGGCCAGGGAGGTATCGGCCAGTTCCTTGTGCCAGACGACCTTCCGGCCCTCCACCCTGGCGCCCCAGATCTTGCCGGTGGAATGGTCGCCGTAGATGTAGGCTCCCTGCAGTTCCGGGAACCTGGAGCCATGGTAGACCAGGCCGCCGGTCATGGAACGGGCTTCGGAGTGGGGGTGTTCCAGCAGGGGTTTGGAGACCGGGGTGGGTCCCAGTTCACGGTTGGCGTAGAAGATGTGGCTGCCCTCGTAGACGCTCCAGCCGTAGTTGGCTCCCCGTTCCACCAGGTAGACCTGTTCCCAGAGGTCCTGTCCGTTGTTCCCCACCCAGAGATGCCCGGTCCCGGGGTCCACCGACATGCGCCAGGGGTTGCGAAATCCGTAGGCCCAGGTTTCGGGGCGGGCTCCCTCCATTGCGACGAAGGGATTGTCCGGGGGCACCGAGTAGAGGCGCCCCGGGTCCGGGCGGTCGACGTCGATCCGCAGAACCTTGGAAAGCAGATGATCGAGTCCCTGGCCCTTGAGGTTGGTGTCGGAATCGCTGGTCCCGTCGCCGGAGGTGACGTACATCAGGCCCTCGGGACTGAAGGCGATGGCGGCGCCGTCGTGTCCGTTGGACTCCCACTCGATGATCACCTCAGCCGAGTCGGAATGAAAATGGTGGGGCGGGGTGCGGTCCACTCGATAGCGGGTGATGCGAACGCGCTTGTCGCCGTCCGCCACCCGGTCGTTGCTGCCGATGAAGAGATGGCCGTTTTCCTCGAAGGCCGGATGAAAGGCGATGCTGTAGGCCAGGGACTTTCCGAAGTGGTGCAGGACCTCGTAGGCGCCGTCGGCAGCATCCCCGATGGTCCGGCACAGGCGCGGTTCCGCCTTCCCGGGATCCTGGTCGATGAACCACAAGCTTCGGCTTCCCGGCTCTTTCACCGCCACCACCGGGTTGGTCAGCGAGAGCCTGGGGAAGGTCCGCACCACCCGGTAGGGAGGGGGTGGGTCGGGGGCGCCGACCACCCGTGAGGAAACGGTCGGCCATCGGTTTTTGAGTTGCTGGAGGGTGTTGGGTTCGTTTCGGTCAGCCCCGGCCGAACTCGGGCGCAAGGCGGCCGGCAGGACGAGCAGCCCCAAGGACAGGTAGAGCAAAATCAGGCCCGTTCGACGGGCGGGCGCGGTGTGGAGTTGCAGTCGCATTCCCGGCCGGTTTGGGTCAGACCCGGATTCGGTCGCTGGACCGCGGATCCCGGGTCAGGGTCCCACTGTGAAAGGTTCCCTGCATGCAGCGGTCCCGCCAGGCCTTGGAGGCGTCGTACAGCTCAACTTCAGTGTCGATGGGGTTGATCAGGACCGCCGGGCGGTGGGGCCGGGCCCGGTCGACCACCTTTCCCTCGGCATTCACCACGAAGCTGGGCCAGGCATGGCGGCGGGTGCCGTTGTTGGCGCTGACCGCATAGTAGTTGCTGGCCGCCGCGGCCTGGATGGTGGTCGACACCCAGATCTTGTAGTTGTGGTAGCTCTCCAGGCTGCCACCGGCGTTGTGAAAGGAGACCAGCATGAGCTGAACCCCGAGCCGCTTGTACTGGCGAAACAGCTCGGGGTAGCGGAAGTCGTGACAGATCAGCAGTCCGCACATCACATCTCTCACCTGGAAGGTCACAAAGGCCTGCCCGGGGCTGTAGTGGTGAAGGTCGCCGTCGTCGTCGTGGTCTCCGGTGCAGAACATCTTGTCGTAGCGGTTGACCAGGCGCCCCCGGTCGCTCACCACGTAGAGCGAGTTGTGGGGTTTGTGCCGGCCCGACAGCGGATGGTTGGACCCGACCACCACCCACAGGCCCAGCTCTCCGGCCAGCGCCATGATCTCCTCCATGGCAGCCGAAACGGCTTCCCAATCCATTTCCCGGACGGACTTCAACTCGCTGCCCAGGTAGCCGGTCAGACAGGCCTCGGAAAAGTGGACCAGGTGGGCCCCCCTGGACTTGGCCCGCTTCATCTGGCGGGTGATGGAGCGGAGGTTCTTGGCAACCTGGGTCCGGATTTCAAACTGGCAGGTGGCCAGGGTCAGTTGAGCCATGTCGAACTCCTTGAAGGTTGGGTCCTTGTTTCAGTAGCCGCTGTTTCGGTTTCCTCCCGGTGACGCCTCGCGGCGTCCGCACCGGTTCGACCCGCGATCAGCGCGGCCAGCGCTGCGCCAGCCCGGGCAGCTCCGGAAAGGGCACATGCGGTTCGGCCTGGTACCAGTAGGCCACCGAGGCGATGTCATCGGCCAGCGGCTGGTACTTGCCGTTCGGCCACCAGCCCAGTGCCTGGATGGTCACGCGCAGGTCCTGCTGGAAGCAGATGGGATCCCGGATGTGCCAGCGGTAGAGGCTCCACTTGGGAGGGCCGTCTTCCCCCGGATGCTTGAGAACGTTGCCGGCGTAGGCCGTGGAATAGGTTTCGGGAAACCCGAAGCTTCCGCAAAAGTAGTCCTCGGTCCCGGTGCCGCAGATGGTGGGGAACTCCCTGTCCCCGTCGATGAAAAACTTGATCTCTCCCTCGCCGAACCAGCCGTCCGACAACTGGGTCCAGGCCAGAAAGGTGCCGACGTATTTGCCCTGCCCCCGCACGTCGTCCAGGATGACGTATTCGGGATGGGCGCGGTCGGTGACCGCCCGCCGCCACTGGGCGTGCAGATAGCCGGCGCCTTCGGGGACCTCGGTCTCGGCGTAGGTGATCTGATAGGTGAGAAGCCCCAGCTCTTCCTGGTCTTCGTTGGTGAAGCTGATCCTGGCCCGGCGGCGGAAGGGCATGGGCCAATAACAGTTGAAGGCCGACTTGGGGTTGACGGTCACGGCCAGGGAGTTGACCGGGGCGAACCGGTTGTGGCCCACGGCGAAGAAGTCGGAGACGGGGGTCTCGATGGAGGGAGACTCCTCCCCGTCCCAGTAGATGCGCAGGACGTGGGAGCGTCCCTTGGCGGGATCGGCCACCAACCAGAAGTGCTGGATCAGTCCGGGCCCCTCGACGTCCATCAGGGTCAGCGTCTCACCGGGTTTCACCTTGTAGAAGGGGCTGACCTTCCATCCCTGTCCCAGGTCGCTGGCCGCTTGGCTGAAGGGCAGGGTCGCGGGGTCGGGGGCCGCCAAACCCCCCCCACCCATATATACCCCCGGATTATTCGGGGAAATCGAACGGGTTCGCGCCCGGCTCAGCAGCGGCAGTCCCCCCAGCCCCAGGCCAAGTTGTTCCAGTGCATCCATGGGATTCCTTCTTCCGGTTCCGGCCGGAGCCGACGAGCGGCGATGGGTTGCAAGCCCGCCCGGGCGGCGTCGGTTTCTCGAACCGACCCTCGACCGAATCGGTCACCGCTTATTATCCTCGGAAGTGCTGCCGTAGGGGTTCTGCTTCACGATATCCAGCACCTCCTCGGGTGTCCTGGCCTGGTTCAGGAGGTCCATGCGGGCGGCTTCCTCCTTCCGCAGCGCCCGAACGTTGTTCAAGACGTCTTCCAGCCGGTCGGCGGGAAACTTGCAGGCGCCGTTTTCGTCCATGTGGATGATCTCCCCCGGAGCGACGTCCATGCCGGCCACCGAAACCGGCACGTTAATGGCGCGAAAGGCCATGTGTCCGTGCCCGGGCGTGGTTCCGCTCAGCAAGTACTGGAACTTCATGGGGCGGATCTCGTCGATGTCGCGGGAAGGGCCGTTGGAGATGGCACCCACGCACCCGACCGCCTTGAGAACGGTGGTCAGGACGCCGCCGGCCAGCCCTACCTTGCCGGCCAGTTCGGGCGGAAACTTCTGCTGGAAGGCCAGGATGGTGGGTTTTCTGGACTTGCCCAGGGCTTCGACCAGGTCGGCCAGACTCAGGCCGTCGTAGCTGGGGTCGGGCAACCCGTGGACGCAGGTGACCGCGTAGCCGACGATCGGACCCAGCTCCGGAAACATGCAACGGATGGTCTGGTCCGTGTACCAGTTCTCGGTCCAGGGATTGTAGAGTCCCAGGCAGAGGGGATGGCCGGGATAGGTCGCCACCACGTTGGTGATGGAGGGAGTATCGAACTTGCGCAACTCTTCAATCAGTTCTAGATCGGTTGGACGGGCCACAGGCTTCCTCCTGGATGGATGTCGACTGCTGAAGTTATCTCTGCCGCTTATTTCAATATCGGGTGTGACCTGGTGAAAAATGCTTTCCAACCACAAAAAGCACAAGAGTCACAAATTGTGCATTTGTGCTTATTGCGGCCATTCGCGGCAAACGTCCCGCTGCCGCATTTTGCATGAAACTCTCTGGTTTATCGCTTCCGGGCTGATGCGGATTGTTTGTTGCGGGCACCAAATGCGCCAATGAATTGGACTGCCCGCCATAGCGGCGCCCATGGGAACCGACCCCTCCGGTCAGGTTGACGAGTGCAAGCCCACCCGGTTCCCCTCGCTGTCTTCGAAGTAGGCGTAGAAACCGTACTCCCCGATGTCGGTCCTGGGCGTCAGCGTCCGGCCGCCGGCAGCCTCCACCCTGGCCAGCACCGCCTCGATGTCGGCGACGGAGAAGTAGATCATGGTTCCGTCGTGAGAGGGGGTTCGCCCCTCCGATTTGAGCAGCGCGCCGCTGCAGCCGGCGCCTCCCTCGGTCGTGGGGAACCAGGCCATCAGGGTGGAATCCACCTGGTGGAGTCCGAGCTGGATCTCCAGCACGTTCTCGTAGAACTTCATGGCCCGGTCCATGTCGTTGACCGAAATCTCGAACCAGTGCACCGGATTGATCGAATCCGCCATGGTGGTTTTCCCTTTCCCTCACCCTCTGCCGATGTAGGGCATCTTGGTGGCCATCACGGTCATGAACTGCACGTTGGCGTCCAACGGCAGCTCCGCGATGTAGAGCACGGCCCGGGCCACGTGATCGGCGTCCATGGTGGGCTCCACCACCACGGCCCCGTGGGCCTGGAGCGCGCCGTCCCTGGACTTGGCCGTCATGGGCGTGGCGGCGTTGCCGATGTCGATCTGGCTGCAGGCGATATCGTACTTGCGCCCGTCCAGCGAGGTGGAGCGGGTCAGACCGGTGATGGCGTGCTTGGTGGAGGTGTAGGGAGCCGAGTTGGGTCGAGGCACCTGGGCCGAGACGGAGCCGTTGTTGATGATGCGCCCGCCCCGGGGCGTCTGGCTCTTCATGATTTCAAAGGCCTGCTGGGTGCAGAGGAAGGAGCCCGTCAGGTTGGTGTCCACCACTGCTTGCCACTCCTCCACGCTCAACTCCTCCAGGGGCTTAGGCGGGGCCCCGATCCCCGCGTTGTTGAAGAGCAGGTCGAGTCGGCCGAACCGCTCCCGGCACCGGTCGAACAGGGCGCGGACGGAGACGGGCGACCCCACGTCGGTGGGCGCCACCAGGGTCCGATCGCCCGAGGAACCGGCCTGGGCCGCCAACTCCTCCAGGGGCTCCCGGCGGCGGCCGGCCAGCACCACCCGGTAGCCTGCCTCCAACAGGCGCAGGGTGGCGGCTCTGCCGATCCCGGTGCCGGCTCCGGTCACAATGGCCACCTTTTTTCGTTCCGTCATGGGATCTCCTCCCAGTCCAAAAACTCCAGGCCGCCCCCGCTGGCTGCCAGACTCCGAATCCTACCACGAACCGCCGCTTGGCGGAGTGTGTTGCGGCTACGAGGGGCGTGAAGCGGTACGGCTGGGCGGAAGCCCTTGCAAATTTTTCGAATTTCTGGTCCATTGGGAGCACTGAGAAGCCGGCAGATCCCAAATCAGTCCAGGTGGTCGTGGCAAGCCCGGGCACCGCCGCGCCATGCGGATCCCCCGAGAGTGAAACATCGGAAGTTCATGGCCTATCTGGAGTAGGGACAGGTTCGGTAAAATCGGTTTGTTGCATTTGAGAACATCGATGCACAGGATGCACAGGATTAACAGGATCAACGGGACGAGAGCTTCCTGCACGAGAAACCAGTTCAGGCGATGATCCGGTCCGGTTTTACGGACTCCCCGATTTCAGGACACCAAAATCTGAAGACCATATCCTGAATATCCTGTTTATCCTGTCCATCGATGTTAATCATCCAATGAGTGGCAGTGCGCGCCGCTGAAGCAGGTCCGTCTCGCTTAGTGGCCCTTCGTCGTCCTTTGTGTGCCTTCGTGGATAACTCTTTTTCTTTTGTTTCAATTAAGCACCGCCCCCGCCCCGCCGGGCGGATCATTCGAGAGTGAAACAAGGGCATT
>JAPPFQ010000469.1 GCA_028875135.1 Acidobacteriota bacterium | reverse complement strand
CGTTGGTGTAGAGGGCATCGGTCCAGGAGGCCAGCCAGAAGGAGTGGAATTCCAATAGCAGCGTCAGCTTGGAGTGCGGCTTGAACTCACTCCCCAGGCGCAGGCCCTTGTGGTTGCGCCAGCCGACCCGGTTGGCGCGGCCGTACAGGAAGGCGGTGGTGGGGTAGAGGTTGTCGAAGCCCTCGATTCGGCCGTCGCCGGGATCGTTGTCGCCCGAGCCGTAGTTGTAGTGGACATAGAGGCGTGGGTTCAGCCTGGCCTCGATCGAATAGCCCAGTTCTCCGTAGCCGGCCCAGGCCTGGATATCGGCGCCCGCCGCCTGCCCCCACTGGCGGACCAGGGCGGCGTTGTAGTCCCAGGGCCCGAGCCCCTTGCCCCAGGCCCGCAAGCCCACGGTATAGCGGTCGAGGTCGCCGTGGGCGTTCAGCTCATTGACGACCGAGGACTTTGTCTGCCAGAGCAGGTAGGGTTCGAGCGTGGATCCCGGGATGACGTTCTCCAGGGAGCCGTAGAGGCCGTGCAGGTATTCTCCCTCGACCGATCGGTTCAAGCGGCGGCTGGGGTCGTTCCGCACCACCGAAGCCGAGAAAAGGTCGAGCTTGGCGCCCGCCCCCCGCACCTGCAGCCTAACGGCGTCGAAGACGCGGGAGGTGTTGGACCAGTCTGGAGCCCCAATCAGGCGCGAGTCGCCGTAGATCAGCGCCTGACGGCCCACCTTCAGCGAAGCCGGGGACTGGCTGGCGCCGATCTCGGCATAGGCCTGGCGCAGGTCGAGCGGATCGCGGACCGCTCCGGAGTTGGACAGCGCCGGCCGGATACCCGGCGCCCTGGAGTCCTGGGCCTGAATCCCGAAGTTCAGCCAGGAGACCGGCCGGATCCCCACCTCCAGGCGGGTCCGGGTCAGTCCGTAGCCGTCGTCGCTGTTCTCGGAGTAGCCCAGGCCCTGCAGGTTTTCGTAGCGGAAGCGGAACTCGCCGGACAGGGAGAGCCAGTTCGGAAGATTGTTTCCCAGGCCGCTTTGCAGCGTGACCGGAGTTTCGTCCTGCTTTGTGGACCCGTCCTCTCCGAAACCGGGGCTCGCCGGCAGAATCCAGACCAGAACTGCCAGGGCCGCCCGCTTCAGTGGTGCACAGCCGGTTGGGGCACCAAGCCGCGCCGGAGGGATGGTCGAGACCTGCTGGGATTCCTGGCGTAGAGCCATTGACTCGGTGATTCCTGTCACTCTCGCATGGGGGCTCGGAGAGTCCCCACCGCGGAGGTCAAGCGAACGACGGTTTGGATATAACCTGAGGGCCTGGCCGTCGATCCATGCCGTCCTGGCCAGGGCAACTGCCGCCGGCTCAAGAGTCCCTGGACTCGAGCCTGTCCGATTCACCGGCAGAAAGCACCGGCTCATCGTCCTCTTCGTCCGCATCATTTTGTTCAGCCATTATGGCGGGCGCTTCCAGCGGCAATTCCACCAGCATTTCGGTGAAGCTGCCGGGTTCGGTCTCCACCTTGATGGCTCCTCCGTGCTCTCGCACGATGTCATTGGACAGGGCCAGCCCAAGCCCGGTTCCCTCGTTGGTGGGCTTGGTGGTGAAGAAGGGGTTGAAGATCTTGTCGACGACGTCGGCGGGAATGCCACTCCCGTTGTCCCGCACGCGGATTTCAATCCGGTCCTCCAGGCGCTTGGTGCCGAGCCACAGGGTTGGACTGTACTCGCCCTCCCCATCGGCCTGTTCTCCACCGTCCGTTTCCAGGGAACGCCGCTTCTGATCGGCGGCATAGCAGGCGTTGCTGACCAGGTTCAGAAAGACGCGTCCCATCTCTTGCGAGACGACGTCAATGGACCCCAGCTCCGGATCCAGATCCTGCTTGATGTCCAGGTTGAACGACTTGTCGGTGGCCCGGGCGCTGTGGTAGGCCAGTCGGGCACTCTGATCGAGCAGGCCGTTGATGTCGGTCGGTTGCCGCTCGCCCGAACCTCGTCCCATCGACAGCATGTCGTGAATCACCCGATTGGCGCGATCCCCGTGTTGGCGAATGCTCTTGAGATTGCCGGTCAGGTCTCCGGAAATCTCCTCGAGCAGTTCCCGGTCGTCCTGGCTCAGCTTTTCCTGGTTGTCGGTGAGGATCTCCCCCATTTCCTCGAGCAGTTCCTCGGAGACTTCCGAGAAATTCTTGACGAAGTTGAGCGGATTCTTGATTTCGTGGGCCACGCCCGCGGTGAGCTGGCCGAGTTCCGCCAGCTTGTCGCGCATGACGATTTGATCCTGGGCCTTGCGCAGGTCGTCCATGGCTTTCTCGAGCTGGGAGTTCTTTCCCTTCAGCTCTTCGGCCAGCTTCTCGACCAGGTTCAGGCGTTGAACCTCCAGGGCGTGACGTCGAAACACCTCCAGAGCCGCCGCCATCTCGGCCACCTCGTCGCGCCCGCTGATCTCCACCCGGGCCTCCAGATCGCCTCCGGCCATGCCGCGCATGCGGTCGGAAAGCGTCTTGAGGCGGCGCAACAGGATCTTTCCGACAAACAGCCAACCGATCAGCAAGGCACCGGTGATGCTGACCAGGTTCAGGACCAGGAGCAGTCTCTTTCCGGTGAGGATGGCTTGGGTGGAGGAGAGAGTCGCATCCTGAGCCCGCGAACTGGCCGATCCGACCATTCCTTCGACCTCGGCCACGAGGTCGATGGAGAGGCTGCGATTGCGCTCCAGCAGGTCCCGCTGTCGATTGGCGAGACCGAGCTCCTGGGCGCGCAGATCGAATCCATTCTGTTCTCCCAGCCCCAGATCCAGCAGTTGGTCGAAGACCGGGGAAATCCTGTCCCGCAACGGAGCTTTGCCCAGAGCCGCAAGGCTGCGCCCGATACCGTCGCGGGCGGACTCGAAGCGCTCCCGAACCGGCTCGATCAGCGGGATTTCCGTCAGGTTGGTGACGCCCCCGAGAAGCTGGGTGGCGGTGGTCGCGTGCGCCTGCAGCTCGATCATGTGGCGGTAGCGGTTGAATTCGGCTTTGGAGAAGTGCCGTGCCGGGGAGGCCGGCCGTTGGCCAAGGTTGCTGTAGCCGGTCAGGGCGTAGAAGAGATGGTCATCGATGGCCGGCACCAGGATTCCCGTCAGTTCGTCCTGCAGGGTCTCCAGGTTCGTGAGCAGTTCTTCGCTGCGCTCGCTCAACAGGAAAGATTGGGATACCGAATCTCGAATGGCCCCGATGTTCGAGATGATTTCACTCCCGTGGGCGAGGATGCGTGAGACCTTTTCTTCTTCCCCCTCCCGGAGGGTCAGGGCTTGAAGGCGTGTCTCGAAGTCCGTTTGCTCCTTGGCAACCGCGGCGGCGACATCGGTGAAGTCGGCCGGAGTTGCGGCGGTGACCAGGCGGGGGGCTGCCGCCACCAGGGTGCCGGCCTGGCGCGCCACACCGAAGGCGGCGGTCATTTCCGGGATGCTGTCCTCGTTGACCCGGTTCTGGGCATCGCCCGCTTGATTGAAAGAAAACCAGGCCACCAGGCTTGCCGACAGGGTGATTACGACGGCTCCGCCGATCCCGATGTAGAGCTGTATTCCGAGCCCGATTCGGCCTTCACGCAGCCGCTGCGTCAGCTCCATGGCCAGACCGCGATGGCGTTGAATCCTCTCGGTCCCGAACAGGCGGGACAATGGACTCAAGACGGCGGTCAGGAATCGGCTCTCGAGCAGTCGCTGCAACAGGCCGGCAACGGCGGATCCCACGGACTGGCCGATTGAGGTCTTGGAGCGGCCGGCAGGGCGCTTTGATTCCCCGGAGTGAAATCGGTTCCTGAAAAGGCTTCGCAGCCGGTCGATCACGGTCGAACCCCGACCCGGAGCGTCTCGATTGGGTGATAGTAGCCGTCGCGGCCGATCCTGGTCAGGAACACGGCATCGGAGCCCTGGTTGTCGGTGTCTCCGAAGCGGAGCTCGAACCCGTCCAGGTCGATGGGGTCGGAGAGACGCAGACTGTCGAGAAATCGGGTTCGATCCAGGTCTCGCCCGCAGCGTTCCAGGGCCGCGATGGCCAGGCGGCCGGCCAGGTAGCCTTCGAACGAGACAAATCCGGGAGTGGCGTCCGAATCGAAGGCCCACAGGGCTCGGTTGTAGTTGGCTGTGATGGGGTAACTGGTGTCGGTTGGCGGGGGAACCACCTGGGTAACGAATACCCCGACGCCGGCGGGACCCAGCGCTTCGGCCAGGGCGTTGCTTCCCACGAAGGAGAGTGCCATGAATACCGCATTCATTCGGGTGTGGCGCGCCCAGTCGATCAGGGAGGAGACCGGCTTGTAGGCGCCGATGAGAATCACCGCCCCGGGATTTCCGGCACGCAGGTCGAGTAGAGGCGTCTTCACGGCGGTGGTGTTGCGCTGATACACCCCCACCGATACCGGCTTGAGCTGCCGTCGCCCCAGGGAGCGTTTCAAGCTGCGGAAGGTGTCACGGCCGAACGAATCGTCCTGGTACATGACGCCGATGCGGTCGATGCCCAGCCTGTCGGTCAGGTGGGAGACCATGGTATCGATTTCCTGGCTGTAGGAGGCCCGGAGGTTGATGACGTTGCGCCACTCTTCGTCCCGCAGGAAGGCGGCGCCGGTGAAGGGCGCGATGTAGGGAACTCCGGCAGCGGCGGCCACGGGGGTGGAAGCACGTGAGGTCGGCGTACCTACTGCTCCGATAAGCGCAAAGACCTTGTCCTCGTGGATCAGTTTGTGAGTGTTGGCGATGGCGGCTTCCGGCTCATAGGCATCGTCGAGACTCGACAGCTCCAACCGCCGTTCGTGAACGCCGCCTCGCGCGTTGGCTTCGTTGAAGGCCGCTTCGATTCCGAGGCGCATGTTCCGCCCCAGCTCTCGGGCGGGTCCGCTAAAGGCGGCCGATTGTCCGAAGAGGATACGATTCTCCGAGACGCCAATCTCTTGCGCAAAGCCCTCGGTTTGCCCGCAGAATAGTGAGCCGGAGGCAAGCAGCAGTGCTGCCGCCATCCGACACGCCGGACTCATCCGTCCCTCCGCTTGATCAGAGTCAGATGGTTTCGGTCCTGTTCCCGACGGTAGTGGGCTTCGTCCATCAGGGTTTGCACCAGGTAAACGCCCAGCCCGCCAATGGGACGGTCTTCGAGATCGGCGTCCACATCGGGCGTGGGAGCCTGGCTCAGTGGATCGAAGGCGCGGCCGTCGTCGGCAATCTTGATGGTGAGGGCGTCCGGTTCGGAGATCAGTTGGACATCGATCTTGTGTCCCCCTCTCTCCTCGTAGCCGTAGTTGACGATATTGACGATCACCTCCTCCAGCACGAGCTTGACCTGGTAGAGGAGGCTTGGGGGCCATTGCTCCCGCTCCCCGAGATCCTCAACGGCTGCTTCGAGTCGTTGCAATTCCTCGAGCCGGGATTCGAGACACAAAGAGAGCATCGGGATCAGCCGCCGTCGCTACCGTGCAGGAGCGTCACGCAGGTGATGTCGTCGGACTGCGGGGTGTCGCCGGCGAATTTCTCTACGGCTTCGAATACGGAACGGTTGGCTGCCTGGACATCTGTCGGCTCGACCCCTGCAAAGACCTCTTGCAGGCGCTCGGTGCCGAACTGGTTCCCCTGTTCGTCGAAGGCTTCGGTGACGCCATCGGTGTACAGAACGATCAAGTCCCCGGGATCGAGAGTCACGGTGTTGTTGTCGTAGTCGAGATCGGGCATCAACCCCAGAGCAATGCCTCCGGTCAAGGGCAACTCGGCGGAACTTCCGTCCGCATGCACGACCAAAGGAGAATTGTGCCCTCCGTTGGCATAGTGGAATCGCCGGCTGTCGGGGTCGTAGACGCCATAGAAAACCGTTACGAACATGGCGGCGTCGTTGTCCTCCTGCAGCAACTGGTTCACCTCATGCAGCACTTCTCCGGGATCGGTCTTGCCGATGGCCGCACCCTTGATCAACGTGCGGCAGGACATCATGAATAGCGCGGCCGGAACCCCCTTGTCCGATACGTCGGCGATGGCGATACCGATTCGGCCGTCCGAGAGGTGGATGACATCGAAGAAGTCCCCTCCCACGTTGCGGGCAGGCTTCATGTTGGCGAAGATGCGGCAGCCGGGTCTGTCGGGGAAACGGGTAGGCAGGATGGACTGCTGTATCTTGCTGGCGACGCCGAGCTCGTTTTGCAGCGCCACCAGCTTGTCCCGCGACTCGAGAGCTTCGCGCCATTCGACCAGGTGCTGCAGGGTACGCGAGATGGTGAGTTTCAGGTCGTCGAAGTCGATCGGCTTGGTGACGAAATCGAAGGCGCCGCGGTTCATGGCCGTGCGTATGTTCTTCATGTCGCCATAGGCCGAGATGATCACGGAGCGGATATCGGGTTGGACCTTGGGGATCTGCTCGATCAGCGTAAGTCCGTCCATCTTGGGCATGTTGATGTCGGAGAGCACCAGGTCTATGTCCGGCTGCTCCTTCAGCCGTTCGAGGGCTTCCACGCCATTGTGCGCAAAGACGAACCTGTAGAGGCCGGCGCGAATGTCCCGACGCATTCGTTGAAGCATGAGCCGTTCGAGATCGGGCTCATCGTCCACAACCAGTATCTTGTACTTCCAACTCGTCCTCATCTATCGGTCTGCCCCGCTTCCGGAGAGCCCATCGCTCTGTCAGGAACTCCCTCTTGCTCGCAAATTCCGCCTCCCTCCCTTGGGAGAAAAAACTGCCTCACGCGCCATGGACCGGTCGGACTCACGCAGGGGAAAACGGAAACCGCTCCCGTCAGTCCACCGGAAACCTGAGTGCCGCTAGCCGATAGAGGCTTTTGCCTCGACCAGATTTGCATGAATCGGGATGATCTTGTCGAAGCCGCTGATTTCGAAAACTTCGCGAATTGGCTCCGCGAGCGAGCAAATCAGCAGCTTGGCGCTCCTTTGCTGGAGGGTCTTGGCGGTCAGCAGAATCACCCGAAGGCCGGCGCTGCTGACGTACGAGACTTTCTCCAGATCCATAATCAAAACCTGGTCGCTTTCGCTGATCGCGGATTTCAAGGCATCGTCGAACTCTCGTGCATTGATACTGTCGAGGCGACCGCCTGCCCTTGCAACCAGGAGCGTGCCTTCCCGCTCCGTAC
>JAPPFQ010000405.1 GCA_028875135.1 Acidobacteriota bacterium | reverse complement strand
TCCCTGAGACCCTTCGAACGGTTGGAGATCGTGGTCAACGGGAAGGTGGCGGCCGGCGTCCCGGCACAAGACCAGGGACGCCGGGCGGAGCTCAGCCTCGATTACCCGGCCGACCAGAGCCAGTGGATCGCGGCCCGTTGCATGGGGGGATCCCCCGAGGAAACCTCCATCTGGACCCATCCCCTGTTCGCCCACGCCAACCCGGTATACGTCGACTACGCGGGACGGGCGCTGGCCGAGCCCGAGAGCGGATGCTATCTGCTCGACTTCCTGAAGCCGCTGGAGAAGTGGGCCCGGGAGGAATCCTGGTTCGAGAATCAACAACGGAAGGACGAGGCTCTGGCCACCATCCGGAAGGGCATGGACTTCTACCGCCGCCTGTGCAAAGGGGGGAGAAACGATCGTTGAATGAAGACGAACCACCAATGAACGCGAATAGACACAAAGTCTGATGGGCCTCTTCTAATGACAAGCGGCCTCCGAATGCTTCTGCGATTTTGTGCTCTTGGTGTCGCGAGGTCATGGGAGGAAGCCCACCCGGGAGCGCGGGCGTCCCGCCCGCACCAATCTTCCCGCAGCCTCGGCCGTCTCCTCCACCCGGATCGACCGGCAGCGGCACAGTGGCTCTACCGGCAGTTCACGCCTCATCTCGAAGCGGCCGGACGTCTTCGCCCCCGGTGAACTAAATCCAGGACGAGGAATCCCATGACTCCCTCAGCCAAACCCAGCCTGACCCTGCTCCTCTCTTTGACCCTTGCCGCCTG
Source organism: Acidobacteriota bacterium (assembly GCA_028875135.1). GTDB lineage: Bacteria > Acidobacteriota > Terriglobia > Versatilivoradales > Versatilivoraceae > Versatilivorator. The sequence goes on along the minus strand of JAPPFQ010000405.1, from coordinate 6,316 downwards.
CGCCCCGTCCACCGACGAACGGACGCCGGCAGGAAGCAGTGGGGCGGAGGAGTGGAAGCGGGACCAGCGCAGCTTCGTCTACCTCTCGGAGAGGCGCGCCCGCTACGCCGGGATCACCCGCACCGCCGAGGATCGGCTGCTGATCCTGTACACTCACCAGACGGCGCAACAGGAGCGGGACGGTTCGGGAGAACTCCAGCTGGTCCGCCGGACCAGGGACGGGGACTGGTGGTTTTATCCGGAGACGGTTTTCGAAGGCCGCCAGGGCGAACCCCGGGCCATGGGCACCCTCACCACCCTGGAATCCGGCCGCATCATCGCCCCCTTCGCCGAGCTGAACGACGGCACTTCCGACAGCCGGCTGCGACTGCTCTCCTCCGAGGATCACGGCGAAACCTGGACCGCCACCGAGCCCCTGGGGACCCGACCCCTCATCTGGGCCACACCCTATGGAAGGCCCTTCGAGGCCGGCGGCCGGGTGCTGATGCCTGTCCACGGGGCCGTCAGCCAGGAGGAGCTGGCGGCCACCCGACTGCAATCGGGACTGCTGCAGTCCACCGATGGCGGCAGGAGTTGGGGAAATTGGATCCCGATTGCGGTTCCGGGCCCGGAGGCCGACCTCAGCTACGAGTTTCCGGCAGTGCTTCCCCTGCAGGACGGAACCTGGCTGGCGGTCCTCACAGAAAGGCGATTGAAGAAGCGTCCCGGCCTGCCCCTGGATATTCCGCAGACGCTGGTGCGCTCCTACAGCACCGACCGGGGCAAGAGCTGGACCCGGCCGGAGCCTCTGTCGGTCGGCTCCTGGGCCAGCCTGACCCCCATGGGCAACGGCACGGTGGCCTGCTCCTTCGCCCTCTGGTCGGCCTGGGGCAGCATGGAAGTCATGTTCAGCGACGACGGCTTTCGCACCATCCGCCACCGGACCCCCTTCGTGGAACACAACTGGCTGCCGGGCTATGGACCCAGCGGGTGGGGCGGAGGCTGGGCCCGGGACCCCATTCCCCTGCCGCCGGTGGTGCCCAACCTGGAAGGGGACTGGAAGGCCGGCCACTACGGGTTTTCCTCCGGCTTGGCCCTGGACGAGGACCGCCTGATGCTGGTGCTGGGACAGCGGCAAAAGGGCAGCGGCTACACCGACCCGCCCCACGAGGTGGACCTTCCCCTCGAGAAGGAGCGGATAGAAACCATTGTCATGAAGCGGGTGCAGGAACCCTCGGCCCCGGCCGCCGAACCCTTACGGGCCCACGGCGAGCCGAACGGTCAGTGGTACCTGGCCGAGCGATGGCCCGAGGAGGAGTGGCGCCAAAAGGTCGGGCAGCCGCCCAACGACGTGACCCTGGTGCTCGAGTCGGGGCGCTGGATACGCCTCAGCGCCCAATACACCGTTCCCTATCAGCACGGACCCGGCAGGATCATGGGGCGGGAGCGCGGCTACTGGGTCTGGAAGTCGATCGACGGACTCCACTACCGGACGCGTTTGCAGGGCTCCTATTCCGACGATCGGGGAAAGACCTGGAAACAGGCCAAGGTGGAGGACCCGGTGCCGCTGGCTGCCGCGGTGCACCTGGGGGGCGTGGCCTTTGAAGAACCGGACGGAACCCTGGTGGCTCCCGTCTACGGCTACCTGAACCAGGACGACATGTCGGTCTCCCTCTACATCTCCGCCCTGGTGAGGTCCCACGACGGAGGCGCCTCCTGGGGCGACTGGAGCACCATCGCCTACGACCGCAAGAACCGCTACACCGCCTACAGCGAGACCCAGGTCATGGCCCTTTCCGATGACATCTGGGTGGCCTTTCTCCGCAGCGAGAACCGCAGCTACGTCCCGGTGATGAGGGCCTTCATCTCCCGGACCCTCAGCACCGACCGGGGACGAACCTGGAGCCCGCCCCAACCCACGGCCGCGGCCGGGGTGACGGCCGGACTGCGGCTGCCGGACGGAGGCATCGCCCTGTCGGCTCAGAACACCTGCGGCTGGGGACTGGCGGTCACCTACAACTACGGCCACACCTGGAACTACGTGCTGCCGGCCACCTACTTCTCGGCCCGGGCCGGCGTGATCGACGACAAGTCCTTCTGGCTCCACGACGCTCACGGGGGGATCGTGTCCGTCTATCGCAGGCCCTGAGCCCGCCTTTCTCGGCAACCGCGCGGCTGTGGCGCGCTCCCGGTCAGGCAGCCGGAGGGTACTTGACCGTGAGCCAGACGCCGCGGAGTTTCAGCCCGTCCTGGCGCCTTCCGCCCTTTTCCACCCAGACCTCGAGCCGATTGATTCCCTGGCGGACCCTTGCCGCTTGAACCGGGCAGCCACGGCGCTTCAGGCCCTCCGGAACATCCGCCCCGCTGGGCTCGACGGCTTCCAGGGTCAACTCTCCCCCATTGAGCCGGCCGGCGATGCGTTCGCCCCGGTTCAGACCTTCGATATCCAGGTCCAGGCGGACCAAGCCGGGCCGACCCGAGGCTCCGGCGACCCCCAGGTCGTCCCCCACCGGTAGCTCAACGGCAGCGGCCGGCCCCGGATTGCCCCGGCTCAGCTCCAGGGGAAGCTGCCCCGGGTGGCTGGCGATGGCGTAGGGTCCGATGTTCTGGATGTAGTCCACCCCGAAGCGCTTGTCCCGGAACTGAAGGCTCGAGGCCGACCCAATGTCCTCAAGCAGCCCGTAAGCCTCCGGGACCGGACGGCCGTAGGCCAGCATGGGCACCTTGCGGTAGTGGTAGTTCCAGAGGTAGATCCCGTCGGCTCCCGCCTGGAAGATGTTGGCGGCCGCACCCCGCATGGTCTCATCCGAACCGAACACCTGCAGGCCGCAATTGATGCAGGGGTAGACGGGGACGTCGTGGCTGTGTCCCAGCCTCACCAGCTCCTGCGCCGGATTGGTGAAGACCGTGTATCCCCCGCCGATCAGCATCCGGTCCACCCAACCCTGCTTGAGCCAGGTCTCCACGTCCAGGCCGATGCCATTGCAGGCCTGCAAGGTTCCCGGAACCCTCACGCCCAGAAGCAGGGGCCTTTGGCGTGATTCCGACACCTTCCTCACAATCCGGTGAGCCCCCTGGATCAGCTCGTTCATGAGAGGCGCTCCCGCTTCTACCTCCCCGGGCTTGAAGTACCAGGGCATGCGAAAGAAGTTCAGGTCGATCCCGTCCAGGTCGTAGTTCTCGGCGCTGTGGCGGACCCACCAGAGCCGGTCCTCCCGAACTTCCGGTATGGCGAAATTCAGGCCGGACCACATGGCCGCCTCCAGGGTGGTGAAGGGGCTCCCTTTCTGGCTCCGCTCTCCCAGCAGCCATTCCGGATGGGCCAACTTCAGGGGATAGACCAGCTTCCCCTCGGGCATCCCGAAGGCATCGTGGGTGTCGTTCATGCGGATCGACCCGAAGACCTCCAGGCCCTGGCGGTGGATTCCCTCGACCATGATGGGCGTCGGATCGTGGATGGCCTCATTGAGCGGCCGGTCCTGCTGCTGGGTTTCCCAGTAGCGGGTCTGCCCCGGACCCTGAGCGATGCCCCACATGATGCACCAGGCGATGCTGTCCACCGGGGTTCCCAGGATGGGCTGGATTCGCAGCCCCGCAAAGGCCTCGGCTCCCTTGGCCGCCTCGGGGTCGTAGACCAGGTCCCCGTCGTCGTCCAGGATCAGCCTCCGACGACGCTCCACCGCCTTGCGCCGTGCCTGGTCGAGCCCGTACCCCCCCCCCGAGCAGCCCGGCAGCCCGGCCAGCCAGGAGCTTCCCACCAGGGCCCCCGCCGTTCCCAGAAAGCGCCGGCGACTCAAGGCCGTCGAATTCCACTGTCCCACGACTCCATCATTGCTTTCCATGAATCCTCCGGTGCCCAGCTTGTATCGCATCAATACGCGACTCGGCCGCCATCCGTCAACTCGGGACGGTCGGCCAGGAAATCCTCTCCCACAGGAGGCGCTTCGCCGGCATAGGATCTCCACGTCTTGCGAACCGGCGCAATGACCAATGCATCGCCTTCCCTGCGGATACTCACCTCATCGACCCCCTCGAACCGATAGGCTTTCGGTATCCGAACGGCCTGACTGCGACCGTCGAAAAACAGCTTTGCGGTAGTTTGCATGACGACTCCTCGACTCAGACTCACAGGGTACCTGCATCGCGGCATATATCACAGCAATTTGCCGAAGAGCAAAAAGACGCAAGAACCCCCTCTGAGAAGGTCGGCAAGACTTCTTCGCGTCTTCATGCGCAACACACACCTGGAGACCGTATGGAAATCAGGGAGAACAATTGATCTGACTGCCCGGAGCGGATTACTTGCTTTATGGCCCGGTTCATGGCATAAGTAAATAAGAAAATCGTCAAATACGAAAAAGGTATTTTGATATGAAGAAAAACAAGGACATCTCATCCCGGCAAGTCGGATTGGATCTTGTGAGGGTCCGGCGGGCCGGGCAGATTACGCTGTCCCGCAAGGTGCGGGAAGTCATGAACCTGGGAGAGGGTGACTACTTGGAACCCCGGTTCACGGAAGGCGGTGTGTTGCTGCGGCCAGTGAGTGTACGCTCTCGGGAACCGTCGGCGGCCCAGGAAGCTGAGATTATGGATGTAGTGAACCAGGAACGCCGAAAGTATGCCAAAGAGCGCCGTCATTGATACCTCCGTTTTGGTGAGTGCCTTTCTGTTTCGGGAGAGTGTGCCAGGACGGGTCATTGAACTTGCTGAACAGAACGTCTACACCCTTTATCTTTCCCCGATCTTGATGGAAGAAGTGACGCGGTCACTTCACCATCCGCGCCTGAAAAAAGCCTACGGCTATTCGGATGCAGATGTGCGGGCCTGGTGTCACACCTTGAAGACAATTGGGACGGTGTGGAAAAAGGCATTGCCGAACATTGGGTCAGTGTGTCGTGACCCTGATGATGAACATGTGATCGCGTGCGCACAGGGCGTGGGTGCGTCCTGGATCGTAACAGGCGATCACGACTTGCTTGACCTTGAGGCGTATAGGGGAGTGCGAATCGTGTCTGCCCGAACGTTCTTGGAAGAAATGGCGGTTCTGTAGTCCCGATTTGAAATAAAACTTGTTTCACCCTCGTATGATCCGCCCGGGGTGGGTGAGGGCGCCGGATAGCGGGAAAACGGCCGTTTTCCAAAGGACGCCCGCCGACTTTCAGAGAAGTCGCCCGCCGGATATCCTCCACCGCACCATCGGGACGACATCCCCGGGAGCGCGGGCGTCCCGCCCGCATACTCTTCCTTCGCCTGCCGCTCAATTTCCCTGCGATGCGGAAGCCGGCCGCTCTGTCGGCGGGAACCGTAGACCCGGGTCGTGGTGTTCGACAGGTGGCTCGCGAGCAACGCCAGACCGGTCTTGCACTGCTCCGCCGTGATATCAATGGCACCCGGATTCAACTCCGTCTCGTAACCTTATCCGTGCCCCGCTATCCGGCGACGGCGGCCACATCGACTACTGTTGCGGTGCACCGCGGTTCCGGCACCGGCTCACCGTGTTCGCGCAAGCTCTCGATGTGAAACTCGATCGCTTGGCGCATCTCCCTGACCGCCTCTTCCCTGGTCGCTCCGGTTGCCACGCAGCCGGGCAGGTCGGGAACGTAGGCCGCGTAGTTACCCGGCGCCTTTTCAATCACGATGGTGTATTGCATCTTTAGATCACTCCTTCAGTCCGGATTGCTTCACAATGCTGTTCCATGTCCCCGGTGGAAGATCGTCACCCGGTTTTCCGGCGATGGTCACGGTTCCTGGCTTGTCGGGGTGCCGATACTGGCGATGGCTTCCCCTGGTCCGAACCAATCGCCACCCGTTCCGCTCCACCAGACGAATTGCATCGCGAACTTTGGGCATGGTTCCGTAACTTTAAGTCACCCCTGGGAGGTACGCCGAGAGACCAATGTGTCGACAATCTCGGCGTCGCCCGGTATCCAATTTTAGTTGGATCCCGGCGCTTCTCCACCCGCCACCGCCCATCCCTCCGACAGGACCTCGGCCTGTTCCAGCACCGTGCGGGTTGCCTTCTCCTGCTTGTCGGGCGGGTAGCCGTGCTTGCGCAGGATGCGCTTGACCAGCCGGCGGAGGTTGGCGCGGACATTCTCGCGCAGCGTCCAGTCGATGGTGACATTGCCCCGCACCGTCTCGACCAGCTCGCGGGCGATGTCGCGCAACGTTTCGTCGGCGAGGACCTGGACAGCGCCGTCGTTGGTCTCGTGCGCGTCGTAGAAGGCGAGCTCCTCAATTGGATTCCCGGAGAAACGCCAAAGCGTCCACAATATCGTCGTCAGCAGGCCTTTCCCCCGTCTGCGTTTCTGCTTCCAAGTGCCGACCCTGCCAGTCT
>JAPPFQ010000623.1 GCA_028875135.1 Acidobacteriota bacterium | reverse complement strand
GATCCCACATCTGAATCGGTCCCAAGCCGGCCCAGTTCTCTCCGCAGTCCCGCGATCCCCATAGACGGATTCCCTCCGGCGGCAGACGATAGTTGGTGGCCGCCACCACCGAGCCGTCGGGAAACACCACCGGCGCCGTGATCTGGCCCACGAATCCGATGTTCTCGGGCGCCGTCCAGGTCTGTCCTCCATCCGGGGAATAAGAGCGGCGGACCTCGATGGTCTCCTCGGTGTCCTCGCGGAAGGTCCAGATCAGCGCCAGGATCCGTCCGTCGGGCAGGATGTCGTAGCGGGCGTCGCAGAGGTTCAGCTCCCCCGAGTGGTCGGCCGCCACCTCGACGGAGGGATCGAAGGTCCGGCCGTGGTCCCGAGAGAAGATCATGGCCGATCCGTTGGGCCCGGTGGGAGCCAGCTTGTACTCCAGGGGTATGCAGATCGTGCCGTCGGCCAGCGGGAATGGCCGGGAGGTGACTCCCGCGGTGGGCAAGGTCGGATGGGGAACCGGCCGCGGTTCCGACCAGCTTCGCCCGCCGTCGGCGCTGCGCGTCACCAGGAGCGGGTGCGGCAGGGCTCTCCCCTCCTGGCTGAACATGTAGACGCCCGGCTTCAATCCCTCGATGGATCCGAAAATCACCATCAGATGTCCATCGGCGGTTTGACACAGGCCAGGCGAGACCAAGGTGGTGGAAGGAGTGCGCTTAAGACCGTCAAACACCACCCGCGGAGCCGACCAGGTCTCGCCCAGATCCTCGGAGGACTGCATCAGCAGCAGACTGTCGACGCTGTGCTTGCTCGATCCCTGCCGGTAGACGCAGCAGACGGACCCGTCCTTGAGGCGGGTCGAGAGCGGATAGGCGCAGGCGCTGCCGCTGTCGCCCGCGGCCAGGTTTGTGGAAACCGCCCGATCGGAAAGAATGTCGACCTTCATGGATTGAACCTCCGAATCACAGTGTTTTGATGGCCGGTGTTTGACCAAATGCTGCCGCTGCCTACGCGGCTCGGCCGGAACATCGGCTTGTCGCCCGGGATAAGAATCGTGTGTCCCCAATCAGGGGAGCGACATCATTCGGTGACGCCCCCCCGGGAGCGCGGGCGTCTCGCCCGCATACGTCCTGGCAAAACCCAACCCACCTCCTCCTCCCGCCTCGACCGGCTAACACGCCACGGCCCTGCTTCGGCCGGGCCCATGCTGTTCCCGTCGTGAGGGTGGCCGACTGCTACACCGACTGCTACACCCCAGGGAAACTGAGCGAAACGCTACGGCCGAGCAAGCGGGCGGGACGCCCGCGCTCCCGGGTGGGCGCCTCTTTCCTTCGCTCTTGCTCCTCAAGGTGTCAATGGGCATCGAAAATTGCAGGGCTTTGGGCGCGGAAAGTCGCAGGAGCACCCGGGTCCGCCTCGCAAGCGAGTGGCCGTGGATGGGAGGTTGCTTGCAACGATATGCTTGCCAGCGAGACCCCCCCGGGAGCGCGGGCGTCTCGCCCGCATACGTCCTGGCAAAACCCAACCCACCTCCTCCTCCCGCCTCGACCGGCTAACACGCCACGGCCCTGCTTCGGCCGGGCCCATGCTGTTCCCGTCGTGAGGGTGGCCGACTGCTACACCCCAGGGAAACTGAGCGAAACGCTACGGCAGTGCTCGCGGGCGAGACGCCCGCGCTCCCGGGTGGGCGCCTCTTTCCTTCGCTCTTGCTCCTCGAGGATGCACCCGCCGGCGGAGCGGCCGGGTGCCATATCCCAGGGGAACTGAGCGGCACGCGACGGCAGTGCATGCGGGCGAGACGCCCGCGCTCCCGGGGGGCGCCTCCTCGTTACGATGTCGTCACGGAATGAAGCGCTCCCGGGGGGCACCTTCCTGGTCCCGGTTCAGGCGGAGGTCAGGCTGCCGTCGGGCCTTACCTTCATGTAGTGCCCTCGAATGCGGGTCGGCGTGCGGTAGGCTTCATGGAAGACCACCAGCACCCGCCCGTCCTTCATCTCGGTCATCCCCATCATCCCCGAACAAAGGGAGATGCGGGTTTCCCGGGACCAGCTCAGGCCCTCGTCGATGCTGGTCTTCATGAAGATGCCGGAGCCCCGGCTGCCCATGATCAGCACCCCGGAGCTGTGACGCAGCAACTGGGGGCACTCGCCGGTGCAGTCCGAAGGCACCTGCTTGGACCAGGTGAGGCCCTTGTCCCTGGAGCGGCTCATCCACATGAAGGGGGCCCGCAGGGTGCGGGCGAAGGCCACGATGCTGCCGTCGGCGCATTCCACCCCCATGCACTCGTTGCTGTCGAAGTTGTCGGGGTCGAGGTAGTAGGGACCGGTCCAGGTGCGGCCGTCGTCGGTGGAGCGAATGGCCAGCGAGCGGTCTCGCCGCTCGGCGTTCGACTCGACGCTTCCCCCCGCCACCGTTTGCACGTGGTAGTAGAACTGAAGCAGGGTGCCGTCCGAGTAGCGGGTGACGGGAGAGTAGGGACCGATCTTCCCTTCCCCGGCCGCGGCCTGCAGCGGTTTTCCACTCACCTCCAGTGGCCGGGCCCGAGTCCAGGTTCGTCCCTCGTCCTCCGAATAGGCGACCTTGGGGCCGCCAACTCCCGAATCCCATGGGTAGGTGTAGAGACAGGACAGGCGGCCGTCCTTGTGTCCGAAGAAAAAGCCCGGCTTGCCCCCGTCGGACAACTTCTCGACCAGGACCGGCTCCCCCCAGCTCAGGCCCTCGTTCCGGGAGCGGACCAGCAGGAAGTCGTTGAAGTCGTGAGGATTCCCCTTGACGCTCATCCACACCAGCAGGTCGCCTTCGGTCGTTCGGCAGACCCCGGGGTAGGTCTGGTTGTCGCCGTAGACCTTGTCCGGGTCCGGATAGGGATGGAAGTAGCGCGGATGCTCCTCGCCGGAGGTGCTCCAGGGTGTCTCCAGGCGACCCCGCCGTCCCCGCAGGGACAACCGCCGCATCTTGACCGGCCCCCGGGCCATCACCCCCGCCCGACCGGCCCGGTAGGCGCCGTCCCGGACATCCAGCACCGGTTCCCCGTCCACGAAGACCTGAATCCGGTCGCCCTCGGCCAGAACCCGGGTCCTGATCCAGCCCGGAGTCGCCTCTTCCCACTCTTCGGGACGGGGCCCGCGTTGCACCCAGCGCTCGGGCAGCTCGGGGTGGGGCGCGAAACCGACGGCAATGTCGCGCCGGTAACCGGAACCGTCCTGGACGAACAGGCGCACCGCATACTTCGCCCCCTTTCGCCCCATGTCGTCGAACTCGACGCAATAGAACCGGCGGTCGTCCTGCGCCCGCAGGACGATCGAGAGGTTGGTCACCGACCAGTAGAAGGTCTGAAACTCCAGGCTGATGTCGGTATCGGCCAGGACCTCCCGGCTGGGGTAGGCAAAGTCCTCCCGTTTCAGCAGATCGCTGTAGCGCGCCTTCCTCTGGTTCCAGACCGGCGAGTACAGGACCCCCTGGCCGTCCTGAGACCAGTCCTCACTGCCGACAAAGGTCCAGGCACTGCGGCCGCGGTCGAGCCGCGGCTCAACCGACACCTCCTCCGGCGAGAACCCGACGCAGCCGCCCAATCCGCTCAGGGCGATGGCCCCCTTGATGAAATCCCTTCTCGGCAATTTGTCACCGCTCGACATCGAATATCCCCTCTGGAGCACGCCAACGGCGCGCCCTCGTCTCCCACTCATGGTCATCTGCTGTTTCCGCCTACGCCCCTCTCCCCACCGTTCCTTCCAACACCAAAACATCCACCGCCCTGCCCTCCAGCCTGATCTGTCCCGGTAGCCGGGCCAGGGGTTTAAGGCCGAACCGGCGGAAGCGTTCCCGCTTGTGCTCGTCCGAAGCCGCCACCCAGGCCTGGAGGCGCTCGACCCCGCGCCTGGCGGCTTCCGACATCAGCCATTGAGTCAGGGAGTCCGCCCCGCCGGCATAGTCGTCTTGGCTGCAGACGTCGATGACCGCCTTGTGGCGCCGGTATTCACCCGGCTCGGGGGTGAGGGAGCCGAAGCCAAGCACCCGGTGGGGCGACTCGCCCACCAGGACGCCCACCACCCCTCCTCGTGGCGCCGCCTCCTCGTGGACCGCTGGAAAGTTGGAGACGCACCGCTGCAACTTGACGTATTTCCCCGAAAGCAGGGCCCGCGGATAGTCCAGCACCAGCGTATCCCAGGGCTGAACCACGAAGCAGGCGAAGGCGGCCAGGTCCCCCCAATTGGCCTGGCGAACGGAGGTGGCCTGGCCCGGTGCGAAAAAGCCGTCCTCGCACCCGGATGAATCCTCCCGCTCCAGCCGCATGACGCCTCCGTTCCACCAGCGGAACCCGCAGCGCAGATAGACGTTCCTGGGGTCCCGGGTGGCCCCCAGGTAGGACACGCGGCAGCCGGCCCCAAAGGAAAGATCCACCACGGCGGAAGTCAGGGCTTCGGCCACTCCCAGGCGGCGGCAGTCCGGGTGGGTCAGGACCGATCCGACCACCGAGACTTCCGGTTCCCGGCAGGGGTAGCAGACCGAGGCCGTTCCCGCCGGACGGCCCTCGATGGTTCCCAGGACTGCCTGGATCCTGAGATGCCGGCTGTAGTCGCCGTTCATGGACCGCAGCCAGTCGTAGTCCCCGCCGGTCCATTCGGTCCGCCACAATCCGATGAGCGCGTTTTGCCTGGCGGAGTCGACGGGGAAGGTCATGACCTCGATATCGAGGGTGCGCCCGTCTCGCAGCGGAATGGCATTCACCTTTTCCATTGGCATCATCGCGAACCGGGCGGTTCAACGGCCGGCCCGCGCCTCCAGTCTTTCCACAAAGGGGTCCCCGGTGCGCCGCGACCAGGCCAGCAAGGCCTCCCTGAGCGTGGCCGCCGTGGCGGAGCCGTCGGAACGACCCGCCAGGTTGGTCAACTCGCCGGGGTCATCGCCCAAATGGTAGAGCTCGGTCTCCCCGTTCTCATGCAGCACGTACTTCCAGGGCCGGCGCACCATGGCCCTCCAGTTCTCCACCCCGTGCCAATCGGCGAAGTTGCGGGCCACGTTGTACTGCACGAAGCAGTCGCGAGTCCGGGGCTCGGGTTCGGCGCCCGTCACGTAGGGGACCAGGCTCTCTCCTTCCAGTCCCAGGGACTCGACCTCCACGCCGGCCAGGGACAGCAGCGTGGCGGCCACGTCCACGTGGCTGGCGTCCACCCGACAGCGCGTGCCCGGCTTGAAGGCCGCCGGCCAGCGCATGGCCCAGGGAACCCGAATGGCCTCCTCGTAGGGACAGAACTTCTGCCACAGCCCGTGCTGCCCCATCATCTCGGCGTGGTCGGAGAGCATCACCAGCAGGGTTTCGTCCAGCAGGTCGCATTCTTCCAGACGCTGGACGAACCGGCCGAAGAGCCAGTCGATGTAGGTGGCGTACCCCCAGTAGACGGCAATGGACTTGCGCCAGGCCGAAAAGTCTTCCCCCCACTCGTTTCTCAAACGGCGGTAGTAACTTCCCTCAAGGAACCCGGGCTCACCCGTGCCGGGATTCCAGTTCTCCGGCTCGGGGATGTCCTCGGGATCGTAGAGGTGGTACCAGGCCTCGGGAACCACCAGCGGAGGATGGGGACCCTCCAGGCTGATCACCAGGAAAAAGGGCCTGTCGGGGTCCCGCAGCCCGAACATCTCGAATCCGTGTCCCAGAATCCAGCGGTTGTGCTCCTTGTCGGCTGGGATGTCCAGGATTCCGGTGCGGGGCACCGTCATGCGCGGATAGTGGGCGGAACGATAGGGTCCGCTGCGCTCGTCGTCGTGAAAGATGAAGCCGTCGGGGACTCCCTGCCAGCGGCACCACTCGGCGTAGGAACGCTCCCCGTTGTCGCAGGCGCTGACCCAGTCGAACCAGCGCTGAACGTTGCGGGTGCCCAGATGCCATTTGCCGGCGTAGAGGCACTGGTATCCCTCCTCCCGCAGAAAGTGGGAGATCGGCGGCCGGGTGATCTCCATGTCGGGATATTCGTCCTCTTCTCCCACCCGAAGCGCCCCCAGGTAGGGCAGATGGGGCATGCCGGCCTGGTGGGGCTGGAAACCGGTAAAGAAGGAAGCGCGGGCCGGAGAGCAGATGGGGCTGGTGGTCCGCAGGTTCTCCACCAGGACGCCCTCCCGGGCCACGCGGTCCCAGGTGGGGGTACGACAGGCGGTTCGCCCAAGGATTCCGAGCGTATCCAGCCGCTGATTGTCGCTGATCAGGAGGACGATATTGGGCCTGTAGGGCGTGCTCATGGCGTTGACTTGCCGTGGGGAAAAGTCCCGGATTCGTTCCTGCCGAAGCACCGGCAACCGCGAGAAAAGGGGGACATTATAGGTCGCCTGCCGAGGCGATCACAAGGCAAGGGCGGGAGCTCCTCGCAACCTTGCGAAATCGCCAGACCCACACGTTCCCGAAGACCTGCACGCCCAACGGCGCTCCCATTCCAGTCTCAGCAGTCTGAACCATGGCTTGCCCATGTCCCGCCTAAAATCTTTCGACATTGGATCATTGCAGCTATAACCTAGAGGAGCATTCTGCGGTCAGGGCGGCCCCACGGTCGCTCAATTGCCGTTTCAAGCTGTCCGCGACGATGGCGCCGCCTATCGACTCGACAACCAGAATCACCAGGGCAGGAACATTCGAATGCAGACTTCTTGCGAGTTCTCTCCCTCAACAGGCGTGAAGGCGACATCGGGGCAAGGTGGGCGATATGCCGATTGATGTTCCGCGCTTTTGGGACCAAGTGCGTCTGGGTGAGGACACCGCACTTGAACTGAAGGAGGTTGATCTCCGGGGACCTCGGCTCCACGCCCCTCGTCGCGACGATCTCGCCGACGAACTGGCGGCATTCGCGAACTCACAAGGCGGCCGTCTGGTCCTGGGTGTCACCGACGACCGACAGCCACAATCCCTCGACCCGGATCAACTGGACGCCCTGGCCAGAGTCGTGACTGAAATCTGTACCGACAGCATCAAGCCTCAACTGGTGTTCAGCGTTCACCGCGTTCCGTCACCGGGGACAAAGGGCGGCGTTCTGCTGGTCGAGATTCCGCAAGGTGCAACGGTCCACTCCTCCCCCGGCGGCTGCTTCCGGAGGCGGGGAGACACCAAGCGGATAATGCAGGCCGCGGAAGTGGGAAGGCTTCTTCATTCTCGAGGAC
>JAPPFQ010000068.1 GCA_028875135.1 Acidobacteriota bacterium | reverse complement strand
ACACAAAGTGCGTCTATCCCCACTGGCAAGCTGCGCCTTGCCTATATGAACCCACCGGGCAACGCGGGCGCCCCGCCCGCACCACACTGGCAAGTCGTCGCCCATCTTCTCTCTCTACACAGTTCGACCGGCAAAGACGCCAATACTCTACTTCGGCCGAGCCCATGGCGTTCCCGCCGGCAGGGTGGCCGGGCGCCGAATCGCGGGGAAACTGAGCGGAACGCAACGGAAGCGCATGCGGGCGGGACGCCCGCGTTCCCGGGTGGACGCCAAGCCTCCGCTTCGGCCGAGCCCATGCCGTTCCCGCCGGCAGGGTGGCGGGGCGCCAAATCGCAGGGAAACTGAGCGGCACGCGACGGGTGTGCATGCGGGCGGGACGCCCGCGCTCCCGGGTGGGGCCTCCCCTTGGGACTCTGCTTCGGCCAAGCCCGTGGCGTTTCGGCCGGCAAGGCGGTCGGGTGCTACATCCCAGGAAGCTGAGCGGCTCGCCGCGGCAGTGCATGCGGGCGGGACGCCCGCGCTCCCGGGTGGGGCCGCCTCCCAACACTCTTGCTCCTCGAGGGGGCAGGAGCCAACTTGCAAGGCCACTCTCCACTCTTCACTCACCACTATCCACTATCCACTCGAAGAGTGGTAATCCCTTGACAGGGGGTCGGGAATTTACCTACCATCCTGCAACTATCGACGCACCCAAGGGGGGTGAAACAGAGTGGCGGAAGTCAGGGTTCAGGAGGGCGAAAGCCTGGAAAACGCCTTGCGGCGCTTCAAGCGCAAGGTCCAGACCGAAGACATCATCAAAGAAGTAAAGCGGCACTCCTTTTATCTGAAGCCGGGCGAAAAGAAACGGGTCAAGCAAGCCTTGGCTCGCAAGCGGAGCCGGAAAAAGCAGCGAAGAGACGCCGAGTCGCGCTAACGATATCAGAACCGTCCGCTTCACCCAACCGGTGAGGGGGGCGGGGATCCCGCCTGGACCGCGGTAACCACCGCGGTGTTGACAATGTCCTGGGCCGTGCAGCCCCTGGACAGGTCATTGGCAGGTTTTTTCAATCCTTGCAGCACCGGACCGACGGCCTTTGCGCCGGCCAGTCGCTCCACCAGCTTGTAGGCGATGTTTCCTGCCTGCAAGTCGGGGAAGATGAGCGTGTTGGCCTGCCCGGCCACCGGGCTCTCCGGCGCCTTCCGGCGACCGATCTCCCCTATCAGGGCCGTATCCACCTGCAGTTCTCCGTCCAATCGCAATCCCGGATAACGCTCTCGGGCAGTGAGGGTCGCCTCTACCACCTTGTCCACCAGGGGGTGGCGGGCGCTTCCCTTGCTGGAGAACGAGAGCATGGCCACCCGGGGTTCCACCCCCAGCAGCGCCCGGGTGTTGTGGGCTGTCGCCATGGCGATATCCGCCAACTGGGAAGCATCCGGGTTGGGAACCACGGCGCAGTCGGCAAAGATCAGCGGACTCTCCTCCCGGCCGGAGCCCCCCGGCAAAAGCATCAGAAAGAAGCTGGAGACCAGGGAACAACCGTCCCGCAGCCCGATGCACCGCAAGGCCGCACGGACCGTCTCGGCCGTGGTATGGCTTGCCCCCGCCACCGAACCGTCGGCATCGCCCCAGCTCACCATGGCGTTTCCGAAATAGAGGGGGTGTTCCAGTTGGCGGACCGCCTCCTGCCTGGTGATGCCCTTGGACTTCATGCTGTCGTGGTAGAGCCCGGCGTAGTGGTTCAACTTGTCCGAGCGCCTGGGTTCGATGATCCCGACCGATTCCGGGTTCAAACCCAGGGCCTTGCCCTTTTCCGCAATGACACCGGGGTCCCCCAGGAGAGTCAGGCGCATCAACCCCTGGTCCTGAATCCTGGCGGCTGCCGCCAGGGTGCGCTCGTCGGTTCCTTCCGGCAGCACGATATGCTTCCCGGCATTGGCGGCTTTGCGGGTCAACTGCTCCAGAACGGATGACTTGGTCAAGGCAATTCCTCCGGCCCGCATTTCTCAGCGGGTGGCTGGTTACATCCCAATCGACAATCGGCCCTCAGCCGAGCGTTTTGCCTCTTCGTCGATCCCTGGCGCGGATCTCTCTTCCCGGGCTCACCTGGCAGAGTCCAGCCGCTTCCCCAAGCGTTCCTCGGCGGCCTTGAACTCCGGGTCGGGACGTAATTGGCGGGCTTGCCGGTAGGAGTCCAGAGCTTGCCGGTAGTATCCCGTCTTTTCTCTGCAAAATCCCAAGGCATAGTGAATGTCCGGATTGCCGGGATCTTCTTCAACGGCCTCTTCCAGGACCACGCTCCCTTCCGGGTATCGGTGCAATCCAATGAGAGCCTGCCCCAGGCTGTAGAGGATCCCCGGATGTTTCCTGTCGAGATCAATGACCTGGCGAAAGTGTCTCTCGGCATCGGGAAATTCCCTCAAGCCCAAATGGCCCCTGCCTGCCAGGTGGTGTGCAGTCACACTGTCCGGACTCAGGGCTAGAGCCTCCCCCGCCAGAGCCACGGCCCGGTCGAAATGGCTTGCCCTTGCCGTGCCTGATTCGGTTGCCGAGAGCCGCAAGCAGACTTCGCCCAGCGACACCAGGACTTCCGGCTGGCCACGGTCGAGTTCCAGGGACCGTTCCAATGCGGTCACGGCCTCCTGAATCCGACCCAGGCTGTACTCCAGGCCGCCCATTTGCGCAAAGAAGGCGGGCTGCTTTCCCGCAAAGGGCTCGGCTCTCCTGAATTCCCCAAGGGCCAGGTCAGGATGGCCCTGCCGCAGCAGAATCGATCCCCGAGAAAAATGGTACTGGAATCTGTGCCGGTCGGTTTGAATGAACGCCTGCCCCTTGTCGAGCGACTGAAGGGCGGCATCGAGGTTGCCGCGCCCCGCCTGAACCCGGGCCAGACCCAACTCCGCCTCGAAGTCGGGCTTCAGCTCCAGAGAGCTCTTCAGATGGATCTCCGCCTGATCATAGTCGCGCAAGTGGTAGTAGCTGAGACCAAGAATTCGAAGAACCAGGGCATCCTGGCGATTCTCCCGGACTTCGGCCAGAAGTACCTCGACGGCTCGACGATATTTCCCCTGGTGGTAGTAGCTGAGCCCGGCGAGCCAATCGGCGGCGGCCGGAAGCGCAACCATCCCGAACACCATCGACAGGCTCAGGGCACGGGCAATCCACAAGACGGGTCCTCTCCGCGGGAACGGGGAAATCAGGCGTTTCATGAGCACTCGGGCTGGCACGAATGGCGGGCCGGCGGCAAGGTGAGAATGGCGGGGGCTACTGTCGCAAGCGCCGGCGCTTGGCGTCGATTCCCAGGCGCTTGACCTTGGAGTTGAGCGTGGAGAGAGGCAATCCGAACCGCTCGGCCGCCTCGGTCTGACTCCAATTGACACTCTCCAGCATCCGCAGGATCACGTCTCTCTCAAAGGCATCCAGGATTTCGAAGAGCGGCTTGCCGTCCATGTCAGGCATGCCGTTGGTCCTGGGGATGGTTGGAGCCGGCTTGACCTCACGGGTGATCAATTCCCCGGACAGAACGCCCGATGTGCTCAGCACCACCGCCCGCTCGACCACATTCTCCAGCTCCCTCACATTCCCGGGCCAGTCGTATTGCACCAGCAGCCTCATGATCTCGGGAGAAACCGGCCCGAAGGTCTTGTTGTTCTCCTGGCTGAACTTCTTCAGAAAGTGGTCGACCAGCAGCGGTATGTCTTCCTTGCGCTCCCGAAGCGGAGGCAGTTGAACGGAAATAACATTCAGGCGGTAGAACAGGTCTTCCCTGAAGGTGCCCTGCTCCACCAATCCCTTCAAGTCCACGTTGGTGGCGGCGATGATTCGCGCGTCCACCCTGATGGTGTCCACGCCACCCAGACGCATGAATTCTTTCTCCTGAATCACCCTGAGCAGCTTGGCTTGAGTCTCCAGCCCTACCGATCCGATCTCGTCAAAGAAGATGGACCCCTGGTCCGCCACCTCGAACAGTCCCTTCTTGGAAGCCACAGCGCTGGTAAAGGCGCCCTTGAGATGCCCGAAGAGCGTGCTCTCCAGCAGGTCAGCGGGAAGGCTGCCGCTGTTCACGGTCACAAAGGCTTTCCTGGAGCGGCCGCTGTTGGCATGAATCGCCTTGGCGACCAGCTCTTTCCCGGTGCCGCTCTCTCCCTGAATCAGCACCGTGCTCCGGCTCTGGGCCACCTGGGTCACCAGGTCGAACACCTTCAGCATCTGCTCGCTCTTGCCAACCATGTTGGCGAATCCCGACTGCTGCTTGAGAGCCCGCTTCAACTCCCGGTTTTCATACTGGAGCTTGCGCTGTTGAATCCCGTTTCGGATATCCAGCAGGAGCTTCTCGTTGTCCCAGGGCTTGGTGACATAGTCCACCGCTCCGGACTTGATGGCCCGCACCGCATTTTCAATGGTGCCGAAAGCGGTGATCATGATGACGGCGGTTTCCGGGGAGGAACGGCCGATCTCCTCCAGGACCTCCAGCCCGTTCTTGTCGGGCATCATCACGTCCAGGAGCACCAGGTCGAAGAGGTCGGACTCCAGCTTCTTCAACCCTTCCAGACCGCCCTCGGCCAGGGCCACCCTGTAGTTGGCTTCGGAGAGCAGAAACTCGAGACTCTCGCGAATCGCAGGTTCGTCGTCGACCACCAGAATGGATCCGGCGTGCTCAGACATGGGCCACCTTCCTGGCGGCGGGAAACTCCACCACGAACCGTGTGCCCTGACCCGGCTTGGAGTCCACCATGATGTTTCCCGAGTGCTCCTGAACGATCCCGTAGGTCACCGAAAGCCCCAACCCGGTGCCCCGGCCCATTTCCTTGGTGGTAAAGAAGGGATCGTAGATCTTCGGCAGGTGCTCCTCGGGGATTCCATTGCCGGTATCCTCGATCTCGACCCGGAACACGGAATCCGGCGTGGAGGTCCTGACCAGCAATTCTCCCCCGCCTGGCATGGCGTCCTTGGCATTGATGAACAGATTGAGAAACACCTGCTGCAGCTTTCCGGGGTTGCCGTAGACCCGGACGGTCGTGGAGCCCAGCTCCGTCCTCAGACGGATCTTGGCTGCCTTGAATTGGTGATCCAGGAGGGACAACGTCTCGGAAATGACACCATTGACCTCCAACTCCCGAAAGGTTGTTCCCTCGGTCCGGGAGAAGTTGAGCAGGCGGTTGGCAATCTCGGAGGCGCGCTTGGACTGCGCCACGATCTTCCCCATCATTTTCGCCTTGGGATCGTCCTCGCTCAACTGCTTGCCCAGCATCTGGCTGTAGGTGGAGATCACCGCCAGCGGGGTATTGACCTCGTGAGCCACACCGGCGGCCAGCAGCCCCATCGAGGTCAACTTCTCGGATTGCGCCAGTTGATCTTCCATCTGGACCCGCTCGGTGTTGTCGTCCAGAATGATGATCCGACCGGTGACCCCACGATCCTTGTCCATGAGAGGAGTGACGGTGGCGTCGACCACGCGCAGGTCCCCGCCAAACTTGAGTCGGCACTTGTAGAGCCTGAAGACCTCGGAATGTCCCGAGGGGTCGGGCCCCATTCGCATCCGCATTTCCCGGACAAGGTTTTCGGGAAGCACCTCGGAAACCCCCTTGCCGATGACCCGGTCCTTGGGGACCCCCATCAGGGACTCCATTTGAGGGTTCCAGCTCTCAATCCGCTCCTCCAGGTCCACGACCACCACCCCGACGCTGATGGATTCGACGATGCTCTCACTGTATTCCTTGAGCTGCCGGAGCTCCTCCGCCTTCTGGTGTACCGAGGAGTACAGCCGGGAATTCTCCAGGGCGATGGCCACATAGCCGGCGATGGTTTGAAGAAGTTCCACGTCCTCGCTGGTGAGCAGGTCGCCCCGATGGGTCCGCCCCAGTCCCAGGTAGGCAA
Organism: Acidobacteriota bacterium; assembly: GCA_028875135.1. Taxonomy (GTDB): domain Bacteria; phylum Acidobacteriota; class Terriglobia; order Versatilivoradales; family Versatilivoraceae; genus Versatilivorator. The sequence continues at coordinate 1,272 of JAPPFQ010000068.1, read as the reverse complement.
TGGTTTCCCCTTTGGCGACACAGGGAAGATAGTAGTGCAGCCCGAGTTGTTCCAGAGCTTCACGATGTTCCGTCCTCTCAGCCATGAGACTCCTGAGGTCCTCGTAGAACAGAAAGCCCTTGGCCAGGGAGGGGTTGCCGGGATTCAGATAGCCCAGGTCCAGGTCGTGGGGCTCTCTGGGCAGGCCCACCGACTTGGCCAGGCGGAACTGCTGGGAGCGGCCCTCCTCCCCCAGAAAAACGGCCACCTTGCCCACCGAAAGAGTCGTGCTGATTTTTTCGGTCACCGACTCCAGCAGCCGGGAGACGTTCACCTCCGAGCCCAGCTTCTTTCCGAACTCGATCAAGGTCTGGCGGTAGTCGTAGCGATCCCGGTAGAAGTACTGGTCCACCTTGGACTGAATCCAGTTGCGCAAGGGCACAAAGGCAAAACCGGCCACCACCACCGAGATCACCGCGTACCAGTTGATGGACTGGGCTCCAGCCGCCTGGAACACTTGGCTGACGATGGCGAGCAACCCCAGGTAGAAGCCCACGTTGGCCAACGAGGCCAGCGTCGAGGCCATGCCCTTCTTGAAGATGATGTCCACATCCATGAGGCGGAACTTGATGATGGCGTACCCGAAGGTCAGCGGGATCAGCACCAGCGGCAGCACCGTGATCTCCATCCAGACCGTGGGGACGACTCCCATCCAGTAGGGAACGGCATAGACCAGGAAGAAGGGGAGGGTCCCGACGACGGTTCCCATCACGATCCACTTCATCTGCTGCCGCAGGATCTGGTTGGTGCTGGCCCAGTAGGTGTGGGCCAGGGCCAGCATGCCCAGGACGAACAGACCGGCGAAATGGAGCATGTGAAGCTGATCCAGTAGAATCCGGGTCCTCAGCGGCGCCTCCACCAGCAGCAGGTTGAAGACAAACAGGACCTGAATCGCAAGCAACAGCAGGGCCGGCAGGTAGAGGAGAACCTTGAGGGGGGCGTAACGCTCCAGGAACGACTTGGGATGGGGGAAACTCAGACAGAAGTGGAGAAACAGCGGCGGCAAAACCAGCAGGCAAACGGCGTCCAGCCAGTAGACACCCCAGTCGAAAACGTTCAGCTTTCCGGTGTAGGAAAAAGCAAACACCCCGAAAGAGGCCAGGCAGATGGTGTAGAAGTGCAGGGCCCCCTTGGCCTGCCACCTCCGCAGAAAAATGAAGACACCGATGAGAAGATAGAGGAAGCCGACCGATTCAAGAAACCCCTTCAGGCGCAGATTGGCAGGCTGGGGAC
>JAPPFQ010000073.1 GCA_028875135.1 Acidobacteriota bacterium | reverse complement strand
GCTGGTAGCGTTTGGGCTGCTCGACGGGGGCGGGATCTCAAGAAACGCAGGAGGTGGGGCTTTTCCATGGCGCTGGTCGACACTCGATGGCAGCGAACGGTGACCCTGTGCGCGCTCTATTTCGCCCAGGGGATTCCCTGGGGATTCATGTTGATTTCGCTGCCCTCCTTCCTTTCCTACAACTACCAGATTCCCGACACCGATATCGGCAACCTCAAGGCCATCATCCTGATTCACTGGTCCTTCAAGCTGATCTGGGCCCCCTTGATGGACAGCTTCACCATCCGCTCCATGGGGAGAAGGCGGCCCTGGATCATCGGTTCCGAGTTGATGATGGCGCTGACGCTGCTGGGGTTCATCGGCATCGCCGATCCCTCCCAGGAGTTGAAGTTCATCCTCTACATGTACTTCCTGCACAACTGCTTCGCCTCCCTGCAGGACGTCTGCACCGACGCCTTGGCGGTCGACATTCTGCCTCCCCGGGAGCAGGGGCGGACCAACGGCTTGATGTGGGCCTCAAAGCTCATCGGCAAAGGGGTGGGCGCCTGGAGTCTTTCCCATATCATCAACGTGTGGGGGCTGGAGGCCTGCGCGGTTGTTCAGGTGCTGCTGCTGCTGGCCATCATGCTGGTCCCCATCGTCTTCCTGGAGCGGCGGGGCGAGAAGCGGTTCCCCTGGAGCGCCGGCCGGGCTGCCTCCACGGGCGTTCGGAGCGTACGCAACCCGTTAGCGACCCTTGGCAGCGTTCTTAGGGCGTTTTCGCTGACGACCACCTGGGTCTTCATCGTGTTCACGCTGGCCAAGCTGATCGGGTTGGGAGTCAACGAAGTCCTCTCCAACGTGCTGTACACCCAGCACCTGAGTCCCCGCTGGACGGATGTGGAGTTCTCGAGAGCCTCCGGACTGTATGCCACCGCCCCCATTATTTTGGGCGCCGTGGGGGGCGGTTATCTGGCCGACCGCTATGGGAGGCGGCTGATCCTCTCGGTCGGCTATATCGGCTATGGGGCGGCTGCCGCGATCTTCGCGGCATTCCCCGGCCTGTGGAACGAGGGCTGGTTCGCCATGTCGTATTTGCTTTCCTACGAGACCCTGGCGGCCATCGGTTCGGTCGGGTTTCTCTCCATGGCCATGAGGATCTCCTGGACCGTGGCCGCGGGAACGGTGTTCACCACCTACATGACGCTGTCCAACGTTTCCCACGTCATCGGGAACTGGCTGGCCGGCCCGCTGCGAGAATGGTTGCTCTGGTTGCAGGGAGGCGCGGCCGACCACCTGGTTTCCTACCAGTGGGCCTTGGGGTTGGCGGGTATCCTCACCGTCGCCCCGGTCTTTCTGTTGTTCCTGGTGAAGACCGGCGAGGTCGACCGCGCCCGCGCGGCCGAATCCGCAGGTTAGGAAGGAAGCCATGCCCGATCCATACCGCATCGAGGACAGCCGCCGGCTTGCCACGCCCGCGCTGGTGGTCTTTCTGGAGCTGGTCCGAGAAAACCTGGACCGGATGGTGGCGATGGCCGGAGACCCGGTCCGCCTGCGGCCCCACGTGAAGACCCACAAGACCCGGGAGGTCGTCCAACTGCAGTTGCAGCAGGGAATCGACAAGTTCAAGGCGGCCACCTTTGCCGAGTGCGAAATGCTGGCCCGAGCCGGCGCGCGGGACGTTATGCTGGCCTACCACCTGGTGGGGCGCAACATCGAGCGGGCCGTGCGCTTCGTGCAAGCCTTTCCGGAGGTCCGGTTCATGGTGATCGCCGACCACCCCGGACCGGTGGAAGCCCTGTCCGGGGCGATGGCCGAGGCCGGGCAACAGGTGGAAGTCCTGCTGGACCTGGATACCGGCCAGCAGCGCACCGGTCTTCCGGCCGGCGACCGTGCCCGCCGGCTCTACGGGCAGATCGCCGAGAGCCCGGGGCTGCGGGCCGGGGGATTCCACGTTTACGACGGCCACGTGCGCCATCCGTCGCTGGCGGAACGGACGGCCGCGGTGAAGGAGCAATTCCGGGAGGTGGACGACTTTCGCCGGGAGTTGACGGCTGCCGGCCGGGAGGTGCCGCGCCTGGTCTGCGGAGGGTCGGTGACCTTTCCCGTCTATGCCGCGATGGAGGATCCGGCCATCGAGCTCAGCCCGGGCGCCTGTATTTTCCACGACGCCGGATACGGAACCGGTTTTCCCGATCTTCCCTTCGTGCCGGCAGCGGTCGTTCTGACCCGCGTCATCAGCCTGCCGGGAGAGAACCGGGTCACGCTGGACCTGGGCTACAAGGCCGTGGCCTCCGACCAACCCATGGAAACCCGGGCGGTTTTCCCCCAATTGCCCGATGCCGAGCTGGTCCTGCAGAACGAAGAGCACCTGGTGATCGAGACTTCCCGCGCCGGGTCCCTGCGCCCGGGAGACGAGTTGGCGGCCATTCCCTGGCATATCTGTCCCACCACCGCCTTGAACAGGGAAGTGGTGGTGGTCAGCCGGGGACGCATTCGGGAGCGGTGGGAGGTGGCTGCCCGAGACCGCTGCCTGACGGTCTAGCCCTCGGCGGGATGCGGTCCGGGTGCGGAGCGACGGGCCTCACGCCTCCAATCCCGCCAGTTGACCCAGGCCGAGACCCCCAGGGCGGCCACGCCGAAGAATACCACCGAGGCGTCCAGCAGGTCCGGATCCCAATCCTTCCCCGTCAGCAGGTCCATGTAGTACTTGATGAATGAGTTCGGAAGGCCGGTTTCGCCCAGGGCCTCCTTGACCTGCCAGTGCCAGTCGGTGCTGGGGCAGTAACCGAAGCCGTAGAACCATCCCAGGCCGAACCAGGAGAAGAGGGTGAGGGTCATCAACCCCAGGTGGAAGCGGCGAGTTTGCTTCCAGATCCATCCCGTCAGGTTGAAAACGATCTGAACCGTGTGGAAGGCCATGAAGAAGAGGTCCAGAAAGGCGTACATGGGGCGACCTTGAACGAAGCCGGTTAGCCGGGCCCCGTCCCATACGACTGGACGGACCATGCAGGGTGACTCAGGCTACCGATCCCTGCCGACAGTTCACGCCCGGACCGGGTCGGACTCGACCGCCGGACGCAGTACGGGAAGCCATTGTAAACGCGCGGCGTGGTTTCATTGAGACAAAAGTTGCGGGTAGAATGGGCTCGCCCCTAACGCGGCCCGGCAGGAACTTGTGAATCTCCTCAATCGCTTCACCTCGATCGCTCGGGTCCTCGATCCCCGATATCCCACCAACCGCGCCGTCCTGCTCCTGCTGGCCCCGGCCGCCGGCATTGCGGGCGCCATGGCCCTGTTGCGGGGAAGCGGGTTGCCGGAAACCGCGCTTTCGGCTCTGTTCGGGGCGGCGGCGGCGCTGGCCGGCTGGGCGTTTGCGCGAGAGCTGGTTCCGGATATGGAACGGCTTGCCTTTCTCAGCCTGCTGCTGACCTTCGGCGCCTTCCTGACCGTGGAATCCTCCAGCCTGCTGCTGCTGTTTGCGGCCCAGTTCCTGGTGCGCGTCGTCAACCGCAGCGTCGGTCTGCCGGCCCGAATTGTCGATTCGGTCTTCGTGGCGGGGCTCACCGTTTGGGCGACCTGGGCCGGTCCCTTTCCCGGGCTGGCCCTCATCGGCGCCCTGGCCTTTGGACTGGATGCTTCCATGAAGGAGCGTTTTCTCCGTCACTGGGTTTTCGCCGGCCTCTGCCTGGTGGCTGCCGGGCTCTCCCTGGACAGGCAGGGACAGTGGTGGTTTTCAGAGAACCTGTCTCCAACGGCGGTGGGCCTTCTCTCGATTGTCGCTTTCGCCTACGGCCTGACGATGTGGCGAACCCGCAGGGTGACATCCCCGGCCGACGTCACCGGGAAGCCTCTTTTTTCAGCCAGGGTTCTGGCCGGCATGGCGGTGGGGCTGCTGTCCGGATTGCAGGCGCTGGCCCGGGGGCAGGCGGGACTGGAGGCGGCGGCCCTGGTCTGGGCGGTCCTGGCGTCAGTGCCGCTGGGCGCACTGGTATGGCCGAGGCGTTAGAGTTGAGCCGCGTAGGCGGCGACTACAATCGATCACTTGTAACTGTTCATTACAATAGACTTACTTTGGTTTATCCCGTTACCATTCCCTTATTAAGTCCCTCTAATTGAATGGGAACACATTGAACCATGCGGGACGTTGGCGGACGTAACTGTTCGGCCAAGCCGTGGGGAGCGTCGTGTGGCCGGATCGTGTGGGGGGATCTGAACATGGCGTTGACCTCTTCCTCGCTGATCCCCTTGTACAAGGCGAGACTGGCTGCCGTGAGCGTCCTCCCGACCCGCTCGTCCGCCTCGCCATTGGACACTCCGGCTTCATAGGAGGGATGATGCAGATAATGCTTAGCGAGGCTGAGAATCTCGTTTGTGGTTAGAAGGATGAGCATTTTGTGAAGAGTCAGCGCGCCATCCTCAGCAAAACGTCAGTGCTCAGTGCTCGGATCCTTGCCGTAACGCTGTAATAGCTTGCGAGTGTTGGTTTTGAGTTGTGTCAGGTTTAAGTTCACGTTTACAAACAGCCCCGCCCCATTGATTTCCTTGTAATAAGCGAAAGATTTCCCGGTCGGGCCGACCGGCTTGCTGTGCACGCTGTAAGCATGCCTGCTCCATTGTATTGGAACATGTTCCACTCTAAGCATCTCCTCCGAATATAGCTTCTCGACAAGGCAGGTAAGGATTTCGTGCCAACGGTTTACTGTCCTCTCACTTCCATCCCAGAATCTCATGGCGCTTGGACGTGGCATTCCAGTCTCGTGCTCGGATAACGGAATCCATTCCCCCGGTTCCGACACTGGCGCAACCCTCCGTCCAATTTCTGAAACGTTGCCACAAATCGGCGTGCTTGCCGTTGTCGGCTTGGCGGATCGCAGGTTGGGACGCCAGAGCAACAGCAGCTTTAGGGCACTTTTGTGGGGAGGGTCGTTGACGATGTGACCTCCAACATTCGTCTGTCTTCCAACTGGCCGCGCTTGAAAACATCGTACAGTTCCCAATCGTCGCCATCGGTCAATCCCGCATAGTCAATTCCCTCCACGTTCGCATAGTTCAGCATCTGCATCCGGTGGGCCGCCAGTGGTTCACCCAACTTCTTGGCCTCCACGACTGCCGTTGCCACCCCGTCGGGTCGCAGCAATGCATAGTCAGCCCAACCGTTGCCGGATTTATGCTCCGGCCTCACGAACCCGGGATCGGACACATCCCACCCCAGTTTGCTCAATAGCGGGTCAATCAGCGCCATCCTCGTGCGAGTTTCGCTTTCACGCAATGCGGCACTGTGCAACTGAATGCGCTTTTTTAGAAGTTCAATGCGGGCTACCAAGTCCTCGAGTGCCATCTACTGCCCCTCCCCATCCACGTAAAGAATTTTGGACACATGGCCGGACGGATGGCGGACAGCCACCGTGGCGTGCATCTTCCCGTCCCTGTAAGGGGTGCCTTTCACGGCGCCACTACTATTGAGGACGCCCCTATGCCGGATCATCCAGAGCCTACTCCTATTCCTTCCGATCAGCCATCCTCGCGGAGATACTCGGAGAACCTCAGGGGCTCACAAACCTCAACGTCAGGATTCCCCCTGGTATCGTTTCGCATCAATCCAGGTAATTGCCGGCTCCAATGAGCACCGGAACTCCAAAGGAGGTGACCCTCTTGACGAAGGTCACCTTGCGCTGCCACTGGTTGGTGGCCGGATTGCGGTTGGAGTAGTAGAGGAAGGTCTCACCGAATGCATCGGCAACTCCCAGGACGTTCCGTCCTCCGAAGCTGTCCGTGTATTTGGAGGACAACTCGGACCCGAGCAGGGGATTTGCTGGGGAGCCGGTAAAGAGGGTGTAGCCGTAGGTGTCCAGGCCGAACAGGTAGATGGAGCCGCTTTTCCAACGGGGATCGTTGGCCAGGCTGACCGAGGCGAAATACCCCATGGAATCCAGCTCCATGGCGGCACAACGGACAAACTCCTGCAGCCGCGTCTCGGAAGGGTCGGCGTCCAGCATGGCGGCGTTGACCTCCTCTCCGTGGCAGGTGCCCGGCATATCCCGGCGGTAGATCCCGGCGCCGATCCTGGAAGGCACCCCGTTCCAGTCGATCGCCTTGACGTAGGAAGCCTTCAACTCTTCCCGGCCCGTCGCAGGATTTGCAAACGAATAGTAGGACCAACCCTCGCCGAACTGACTCACGACACGGTCCCCTTCCAGGGCAAGGTCGCTGCCGAAAATGTCGATCAGATGTCCCTGCGGTATTCCCTCCCTCGAAGGGTCAGGTGGGAAGACCCACAATCGGGCCGCCCCCGGTGACGGCGACAGTTCGACGACGAAAACATAGATCGAACCATTCCTCCAACGCTCTTCCTCGTGGAAGGCCCGCCGGGCCACCTCGGTGCCCACCTCCTGAACCAGCTCGTAGGCGCATTGAACGAATACCCGAACGTCTTCCTCTGTCCGCACGGCGTCGGCAACGATAGAGCGGTCCGCACAAGTCACAGGAACCGGAGAGCTGATGAGAGTCTGGGCGGCCCCTGTCACGGGAATGCACAACAGTGTGAGGAGCCAAAGGTATCTGATTCGACGGAGCATTGTAGATTTCATCCTTATCATCCCCGTTTTAACTTACCCCCTCCTGAACGACTCAACCCAGAACGTGAAGGCAAGTCGCCGGCCAGTCTGCTTTTGGAGAGGTGTCCTCATGGTCTTTTCCCGGCGGTCGTAATCGGACGGATTACGGTCCCGCCGCCGCGTCATTCCCTGCCTTCCGTTGAGAAACCAATAGTGTGCGCGATTGCCGCCGCCAATCCCATCGCTTGGGCTTAGGACCAGGTCAGAGCCAAGCCTGGGTCTTTGACTACATTTCAGTTTTCCTTTAGAGGTTCTCGCATCGCCGTCGCGAGCGGCACGATTGTAACACGGGTCCTTTTGCGAGGAAGCAACTCTGATTCCGAGCCTGTCAAGCGGTGTGGGAAGCTGCTCGTGCTGCCGATCGGAGAAATCGGGTTTTGTGCATCCTCCACACTTGCCCCTCTCGGCCTTCCCGCCATCTGTCGACTGCTGTTCTTCGAGTCGGCTTCCGCGCCGACTCGGCGGCCTTCCCGCCAGGGATCACTGTGGAGGGAGCGACCCTCTGAGGGGAGGGCAAATGGTGGCCTTTAGGGT
>JAPPFQ010000407.1 GCA_028875135.1 Acidobacteriota bacterium | reverse complement strand
GGGTGGAACTGGATCTGCCGGGGGGTGGGTTGCGTTTGTGGCGGGACCGGGGGAAGGGCCCGGTAGCGTTTCGGTCCACGGGAGACCGAGTGGTCCTGCCGGTGGAGGGCAGGCGCTACCTGGAGTGCCCCGGACTCTCCAGGGAACAGGTCATGCGCGCATTTCGGGAAGCCGGATTTATTTGAAACAACAGAAAAAAGAGTGATCCACGAAGACACACGAAGATTCACGAAGGGCCACGAAGGGGTTGGAGAAGGCTCCAGAGGAATGCGCCAAGGGTCGGCAAGGGGTCGACGAAGGACACAGGGGACAAGAGGATTTGTCCGCGAAGGGGCAACAAGGACCGCGGCGATGCCAGTGGGGGGTGCTTCCCACCGCTTCGTGATTTACAGGGATTATTAACATCGATGCACAGGATGCACAGGATTTTTCTCAGGAAACGCCTGGCTTCCAATGCCGGGAATCCGCGGATCATCGCCCGAGCTGCCTTCTGGTGCAGGAAGCTCTCGTCCCGTTAATCCTGTGCATCCTGTGCATCGATGTTGAATAGATAGTCCGTCTCGATGGATCTGCCCCGTCGCGTGCAGGACGCCTGCATCCTGACCCTTGGATTACCGCTGAGTTTCCCCGCGACAAAGAGGTCTCTATTGCCGTCTGCACGTTCAAACCAGAACATCCGCTACGAACTGGACGAGCGTTGTCCCCCTGCGGTGGCTCTGGGGGTCGCGGCCCAGGGCATCACCTTTGTGCTGGCGCCGACCGTGTTGATCGTGGCCATCACCGTCCTGGCGGCTGGCCAGGACCAACAGTTCATGTCCTGGGCCGTCTTCGCGGCCTTGATCATCACCGGAACGGCCACCGCCCTGCAGGCTGCCAGGATCGGGCGGCTGGGCGGGGGCCACCTGCTCATTACCACGGTCACTCCCAACTTCATCGCCGTTTCGGTATTGGCAATCGAGGAAGGAGGGCCTGCCCTGCTGGCCAGCCTCATCGTCCTGTGCTCGCTCTTTTACCTGGCATTGGCGGCCTGGCTGCCCCGGCTGCGACGCATCATTACGCCGGTCGTCTCCGGCACGGTGCTCATGCTGATCTCGGCCATGGTCCTGCCCATCGCTTTCGATCGGATGACAGAGGTTCCCGAAGGCGCGACTCTGGCAGCCGGTCCGTGCGTGGCGGCGGTGACGCTGGTCGTCACCACGATGTTGATGCTGCGCGCCCCCCGGATCTGGCGTCCCTGGTCGCTGCTGATCGGAATCGCGGCGGGCTGCCTGACGGCGGTCCCGTTTGGCCTATACGACTTCGAACACCTGATCGCATCTCCCTGGGTTGGAATCCCCGACAGCCGGTTTCCAGGGCTGGACCTGACACCGACCGCCGGCTTCTGGGGGCTGCTGCCGATGTTCCTGATTGTGGGCCTGGTGCAGGCGATCAAGAGTATCGGCGACTCCATGGTGGCGCAACAGGTGTCGCGGCGACGGCCGCGAGCCACCGATTTTCGCCTGATCCAGGGCTCGATCTATGCCAACGGGGCCGGTATCCTGTTGTCGGGTCTTGCCGGAACGCCGCCGACGACCTCCTACTCCTCCCTCACGGTCTCACTCATCAACCTCACCGGCGTCTCGGCACGGAGCGTTGGCTATACCGTGGGCGCCCTCCTGGTGGTGCTGGCGTTCTTTCCCAAAATCACGGGCCTTCTGCTCATCATTCCCAGCCCGGTCATGGCCAGCTTCCTGGTGATCGCTCTCGCGATGCTCTTCGTCGAGGGGATACAGACCCTGGCGCGGACCGGCCTCGATCCGCAAAAAGCCATCGTGGCGGGACTGGCATTCTCCACCGGCCTCGGCATGCAACATCTGAATATTCTCAAGGACCTGGTGGGCAGTCCCTGGGACATGTTGCTCGGCAACGGCATCACCGTGGGCACGGTCACGGCGATTGCCCTGACCGCCTTCCTGGAATGGACCAGCCCGCGGCGCCAACGCCTGGAGGTCCGGTTGGATATCGCCAATCTTCCCCGGATCGACGGATTTCTCCAGAAGGTTGCAGCCAGGATGGGTTGGGGCGGGGCCGCCACCGCGCGGTTGCGGTCCGCGGGCGAGGAGACCCTGGCAAGTTTGTTGCAGCCGGTGGAGGAATACCCGGAGGGCGAGAGGCCGCGCCTGATTGTGGCGGCGCGCCCCGAGGCCGAGGCCGTGGAACTGGAATTCCTGGCGGTTTTCGACGAGGAGAACCTGGAAGACCGCCTGGCCTATCTGAACGAACAGACCGAGACCTTCGACGAAGGGGAGCTATCCTTCCGCCTGTTGCGGCATTACGCCTCCTCGGTGCGCCACCAGAAGTATCACGGGCTGGACATCGTCACCGTTCGAGTAAACCGGTAGGCAAACGAAAGTCACAGGTCCGTGTTTCGCTGGATAAATTCGCGAAGCTCGGCCGCGCATTCCTCGGGTTGTTCCACTTGCAGAAGGTGGGTGGTCTCAGGCAGGAAATCGTAGTCCACGGTCAGTATGTGGCTGAGATCGAGCGTCGGCAGATAGGAGTAGGGCAGAGTAGGATCGGCGCCGATGACCTTGATCGGGCAATGGAAGGTTGCGAAGTCCACCAGCACGGCATAAGGGGCCGCATATTCCGTGACCTGCGCCTCGAATTCTCGCGGGCAGCGAAGCTCATACCCTTCTCCATCCTCGCATTCCCGCAGCGTTGTCCGGGCCATAAGGTCGAAAAACCCCGGCACGGTACGCTGAAAGGTCGGAATATAGGAGAGAACTTCGGTTAACTGTTCCCTGTTCCGGAATCGATGGGCGCGGCGCCGAACCATTGCCGCCAAACGCTCGGCGGCGGCATCGAATTCTTCGTAGCTGGCTCCGCGCTTGCACAGGGGCGGATCGAATAGTACATAGCCCGAGAATCGGCTGCCCTTGGTGGGGGACAAAAGAGTCGTCAGGGCAGCGATCGAATGGTAGACACCGATCTTGGGTTTCTTCCCGTAGTTGCGATCGATGGCTTCCAGGATGATGTCATGGTCACTGACGAATGTCGGAACATTGTGCTTTTCCCGAGCGCTGACGGCGTTCCAACCGTGGTTTCGGAGGTCGTAGATCACCACGTCGAAATCGTCGAGAAGCAATGACCAGAAGGGGTAGTAGAGATCGATGGCCAGGCCGCTGCCGTGGCTCAGGACGAGCCGTGGTCCGGCCGGATTTCCATGACGGCGCAGGGTGATGACGGTGTCATCGTCCACCCGAACATCGCTGGTGGAAAGCGGTTCGGGTATCTCCCACAGGTGTTCTGAAGTCGTGGTCAATGGGAATCCGGGGACAGTTCATGAGCGATGGCGGCGGCGAAGTGCTCGTTGCCAAGGTCCTCCAGCCACCATCGGACTGTCGGAAGGTGAGGAAATCGAAATATGCCGGTCTTCTTGCCGCGGCGCATGGCCATTGGGATCTCGAATCCGGAGACATCCGGGGTAAGTCCCGTGCCAAGCGCTTTCATCAGTGCTTCCTTGACTGTCCAGAGATGGTAAAACAAGTGAAGTCTATGATTTCCGCGAGCCGACGCCAGCTCGGCTCGTTCCTCCGGCCCCATCACGCTGCCGATGAGTCCATCGAGATCACGCGCCGGGCTGCGTTCCTCCACGTCCACACCCAGCCTCCCCTCGGCGGCAAAGGCAATCAGGCCATGGACGCTGCCGTGACTGACGTTGAAGCCGATGGGGGCCGGTTGCCCATTGACTAAAGCGTAGGGCTTACCGTGATGGGAAGCGCCGAAGGCAAGCTGCTGGTTGGGGCAACCGAGTTGACCACAGAGAATAGCCCGGAGCGCGGCGCGGCACAAGGCAAATCGGCGTCGTGCCCCGTCGAACCTGAAGCGCTGCCGGCGCGACTGTTCTTCCTGGTCGAGCCAGGTTAGAGCGACCGCTTCACGGGCCGCATCGGGCGCCAGGTCGACGTACACAACGGCAGCAGTGCCGACGTTCCTGAAAGGACGCCACCAGCAGTCGGCAACAGAGGCGGGCATTACATGTCGGGATTCTGCACCGGCTCGCGGAACCGACGGCCCCAGCCACCGATCCTCGAGACGAGCCAACGACCTCGCGCGGAATCTAGCCGGGTTGGGAATCGATGAAGTCGGCTACTTCCTTCACACTGTTCAGCGTCGTGCAGTGCTCGAGAGTAAACTTGACGTTGAAATCCCGAGCGACCAGTTTCGCAAAAGCAACCAGGTCCACGGACGACACACCGGCCTCGAGGAGACTGATATCCAGATTCTCCGGCACAGCGATGGCCTGTCCATCCACTTCGAGGTTGTCGGCAATGAGTGTTTTGAGTCGATCTCCGGTTGAGGCCATATCGAGCACCCTTTCACATTGGTAGAGAGATAATTTAGAGGGACAAGCAAAATAGCAAGAGGGCCAGCCGAAGTCAATCCAATTTGGTCAACATTTCATAAGGTCAACGCCCGGCCCGTTTGGGTCAACCCCCGGCGCCCGAAACCGTCCGATCCGGCAGGTCGATCCAGTGGCGCCGGCGCTGGAAGGGATAGCCGGGTAGCGAGGTCCGGCGCCGCCTCTCCCCGGCGAACAATCCCGCAAAGGAAACTCCCAGCCCCGCCCGGTAAGCTCCGGCAACCGCCTCCACGAAGTCGTCGTCACCCGGCATGTCCCGTTGCAGGCTCGACAGTACAACCGGTCCCCCGCTACCGCCGGCCGAGTCCGGCCAGATCGAGGCCGCCCGTGGACCCAGCACCGCCGCCGGGCCAATCTCCACCACGACCTGCACGCCCAGATCCTCCAGACTCTTCACGCAGCGGTCCAACGCCGCCGGCTGGCGTGCCTGCCGCTGCCAGTAGGCCTCATCGAGTGCAACGCCCGGCTCCAACTGGCGGCCCGTCAGGCCGCTCACAAAAGCAATCGATGTTGGCGCTGCCGCCATGCCTTCACCGCGCTGTTCGCCCCCCCGGTCCGCGGCCAGCCGCAGCCCCTCTTCCAAACCGAAGGCTCCCGCCGCCTGCGCGGCCGCCAACTCCCCGAGGCCCTGCCCGAACACCACATTGGGCCGAATCTCCAGGCTCGACCAAAGCGCCCCCAAGGCGCACTCCAAGGCATAGATGGCCGGCCGGGTCCATGCCGGGTCGTCCAGGACTCCTTCCGCACCGGTCCGGCCGAACATCACGTCCAAGAGCGATGCGCCCCGTTCTTCCCGCAGTATCGCGTCGCAGCGATCCAGGACCGCCCTCGCCACCGGCTCGCTTTCGTACAGCGACTGCCCCATGCCGGCCCACTGGCTGCCCTCGCCGCTGTAGGCGAGCGCTACCTTGGTTGCCGCCACCGGCTTCGGCCGCTCGCCCTCGCTCGCGAGCGCCTCCAGCCCGTCCCGCAGCGAAGCGGCATCGTGGAACACCACCCCTTCCCGGTAACCGAAATGGCTCCGCCCCACGCCGGCGGTCCACGCCATATCCGCAAGCAGCGACCGGACGGCCGACCCTCCGACTGAAAACTCTTCGGCCCGTTCGTCGAGCCAGGAAAGATAACGCCCGGCCAACGCCCGGAGCGCACCGTCCGCCTTCCCCGACAACGGCAGCAACCGCGCCCGGCGTGGCTGAAACGCTTCCAGTGACAGCCTCAAGTCCGCCACCGCCTCGGGCATGGAAACGGTGACGGGTTGCCCGGAACCCTCGGGCAGGGACCCCTCATCAGGCTGGGCGCCGTTGGTTTCCCCGTACCCTTCCACAACGACGTGGGAGTTCGTTCCCGATATTCCAAAGGCGCTCACTCCCGCGCGGGGCGGGCGACCGGGATGACTCGGCCAGTCGGTCATGGCCGACACCACCCGAACCGGAAGCCGATCCCATTCCAGGTGCGGGTTGGGGTCCCGGAAGTGCAGATTCTTCGGGATGGCCCCCCGCTTCATGGCCAAAACGGTCTTGATCAGGCTCGCAACTCCGGCCGCAGGCTCCAGGTGGCCGATGTTGGTCTTCACCGAACCGATCAGAAGCGGTCGGTCCGCTTCCCGTCCCTTGCCGTACACCGCCGCGGCCGACTGCACCTCGATCGGGTCCCCAAACCCCGACCCGGCCCCGTGGGCCTCCAGGTAATCCACTTCCCGCGGGTCAACGCCCCCGCGCGACAGCGCCTCTGCAATCACCCGCTCCTGCGCCGGACCGTTCGGCACCGTCGGTCCGGCGCTGGCCCCGTTCTGGTTCACCGCCGATCCGCGTATAACCCCCCAGATACGGTCGCCATCGGCCTCCGCCTGACTCAATCGCTTCAGGACCACCATCCCACAGCCCTCGCCCCGGACGAAACCGTCCGCGGCGGCATCGAAGGTCCTGCACCGCCCGCTTGCCGACAACATCCCCAGTTCCGCCATCTCTCGGGTTATGTCAGCGGACAGGACGACGTGCGCGCCTCCGACCAGAGCCATGTTCACCTCGCCCTGCTGCAAGGCCGAGACCGCATAGTGCACCGCCACCAGCGAGGATGCGCAGTTGAGCTCCACCGGAATGATCGGTCCCTCCAATCCCAGCGCGAAGGAAATTCGCCCCAGAGTCATGCTGGCGGCGGTGCCCAGGTAACTGACGCCGGAATTGCCGCCGGTCATCAGGTCCCGGTATTCGCTGGTGGAAATGCCGGCATAGATTCCGGTTCGGCTGCCTCGCAATCGGTCCGGATCCACCCCCGCATCCTCAAGAGCCTGCCAACTCGTCTCCAGCAGCATCCGCTGCCGCGGATCCATCGCGCGAGCCTCGATCGGCGAAATCCGAAAGAACCTGGAGTCGAATTGCTCGATCCCTTCCACA
Source organism: Acidobacteriota bacterium (assembly GCA_028875135.1). Classification (GTDB taxonomy): domain Bacteria; phylum Acidobacteriota; class Terriglobia; order Versatilivoradales; family Versatilivoraceae; genus Versatilivorator. The sequence goes on along the minus strand of JAPPFQ010000407.1, from coordinate 335 downwards.
AACCCGCCCTGGCGGTAGGCGGCGAACTCGGCGGGAAGATCTTCAGCCAGCTCGCCCCAGGAACCTGAATCTCCGCGTCCATCCGTCACGGCGTCCACGCCCGCTTCGAGCTGGCGCCAGAAAGCCGAAATATCCGTGGCGCCGGGAAATCGGCAGGCCATGCCCACGATCGCAATGCCGTCCTCTGCCGGCTGGGCCGCCGCCGGGCGCTCCGGCTCAGGTTGCGTCCGGGCGGCCGGCGCGCTGGCGGCCCCTCCCAGTTCTCCAGCCAGGTGACGGGCCAAAGCCGCGATGTCCGGGTAGTCGAATACCACGGTATTGGGTACCGTGTACTC
>JAPPFQ010000532.1 GCA_028875135.1 Acidobacteriota bacterium | reverse complement strand
TCGATGCACAGGATGCACAGGATTAACAGGATGAGAGCTTCCTGCACGAGAAGCCAGCTCAGGCGATGATCCGGTGGAATTTTGCGAATTCCCGGCATAAGAAGCTGGCCGTATGCCCAAAAAATCCTGTGCATCCTGTGCATCGATGTTAATAAACCAGGAATGAGCCACTATGGCCTTATAAACAGCACGAGAAGCCGGTGTGCAGCCAGCAGAGTGTTCCGGGCGATTTTTTTGAGAGACCAGCCGGGCGGACCCGGCCCTGTGGTAAGATTCCCGGTTTTCTGCGAAATCAGCGCCCACCATCATGCCCTTTCTCGATCTTTCCACGGGGGTCCGTGTCCACTATGAACGCCAGGGAACAGGGCCGCCTCTGATCCTGATCATGGGCACCGGACTGGACTGCTCCTGCTGGACCTCCCAGGTAGAGGCTTACCGGAAGGAATTCGACTGTATCCGCTTCGATAACCGCGGCGCGGGAAAGACCGAGGCTCCTCCGGCCCCGCTGAGCGTCCCGCTCATGGCCGAGGATACGGCAGCACTGCTACAATCCCTGGAAGCCGGTCCGGCCCACGTCTCCGGGTTGTCTCTGGGTTCCTGCATCGCCCAGGAACTGGCCTTGAATCACCCCGAGCTGGTCCTGACCCTGCAGCTCCATGGGACCTGGGGACGAGCACACGGATACGCCGCCAGAAAATTCAGGGCTCAGCTCAAGTTGCTGGAGACGCTCGATCTTGCCACCTTTTACGCCATCAACGTGTTGTGGTTCATCACCCCGCAAACCATGCAACGCCATCCCGATCGGGTGGAGCGGCAAATTCGCCACATCGTCGGCAACCTGCCGGATCGCGAACTGCTCAGGCAGCAGTACCAGGCGGACCTGGATCATGACGCCCTGGGGCGTCTCCATGAGATTAAGGTCCCGACTCTGATCACGGTGGGAAGCTTTGATCTCGCCCTTCCCCCGATGTATGCTCAAGAGGTCGCCGCCGCCATCCCCGACAGCGAGCTGGTGGTCTTTCGGGATGGCGGCCATCTGCACAACATCGAGCGGCCGGAAGAATTCAATCGCGTAACGCTGGACTTTCTCCACCGCCACCGGGCGCCGCTGTCCGGCTGAAACCGGACCGGGCCACCACGCAATCGGCCGGCCTCGAGCGTCGCCGATCGCGGGCTTGACGCCGGCTCCTCCGGGGCCGACCGGCCGAACTCGAATCCGGGAGTTCCCGCTTCTCTCATGAACAGTCGAGTCCTGACCCAATTGACGGCCGAGGAGGAGTTGTTCCGGGATGCCGTTCGCGACTTCGCGCGCGCCGAGATCGGTCCCCGCGTCAAGGAAATGGACGCGAGGGAGACGTTCGACCCCGGTCTCCTGAGGCAATTTTTCGAATTGAACCTGATGGGCATTCAGATTCCCCAGGAGTGGGGGGGAGCCGAGGGCAGCTTCTTCATGTCCGTCCTGGCGGTGGAAGAGCTGTCCCGGGTGGACCCCTCTGCGGCCGTGATCGTGGACGTCCAGAATACGCTGGTCAACAACGCCCTGCTGAACTGGGGCAACCAGGCACAGAAATCCCGCTATCTTCCCCGTTTGGCCACCGGCTCGGTGGGAGCCTACGCGTTGTCGGAGGCGGCCGCCGGCAGCGATGCTTTCGCACTCAGGACCCGGGCGGTGGAAGAGGACGGGGCTTATCTTCTGAGCGGCCAGAAGCTGTGGACCACCAATGCCCTGGAGGCCGACCTCTTCATTCTGTTCGCAACCCTCGACCCCGGCCTGGGGTACCGGGGAATCACCGCCTTTCTCGTCGAAAAGGACTTCCCCGGGTTCTCGGTGGGCAAGAAGGAAGAGAAGCTGGGCATCCGCGCCAGCAGCACCTGCGAGCTGGTGCTGGACCATTGCCGGGTTCCCGCAGAAAATATCCTGGGCGAGCGCGGCAAGGGTTACAAGGTCTCCATTGAAACCCTCAATGAAGGCAGAATCGGAATCGCGGCGCAGATGATCGGATTGGCTGCCGGAGCGCTCGAGCAGGCAATCCGCTACGCTGGAGAGCGGCAGCAGTTCGGGCAGTCGCTCTCCAGGTTTCAAGCGATACGATTCCAGATCGCCGAGCTCTCCACCGAGCTGGAGGCAGCCCGCCTGTTGACCTACAACGCGGCCCGGATGAAAGACGCCGGCACGCCGTTTCTGAAGGAGGCGGCCATGGCCAAGTACTACGCCTCTCAGGTGGCCGAGCGGATTGCCTCCGAGGTGATCGAGATCTTCGGAGGTTACGGCTACACCCGAGACTACCCGGTCGAGAAATTCTTCCGGGACGCCAAGATCGGCAAGATCTACGAAGGAACCTCCTTCATGCAACTGGAGACCATTGCCCGGGCCGTGTTGAAGGATCGATCCTGAAATGGCTGACAAGACGGGACTTCTGATCATCGACCATGGAAGCCGCCGGCCCGACGCCAATCGAGTGGTGCGCCAGGTTGCCGAAATGGTGCGCGAGAAGTCCCGTTTCCTGATTGTCCAGCACGCCCACATGGAACTGGCGGAGCCCACCATCCAACAGGGATTCGAGAGCTGCTTGGCGGCCGGGGTGGACGCGATCGTGGTCCAGCCCTACTTCCTGGGTCCGGGAAGACACTCCACCAGCGACATTCCCAGGATGGTCCGGGAAGCAGCTCGAAACCACCCCCGGGTCACCATTCGCCTCAGCGCCCCGCTGGGACCCCATCCCAAAATGGGAGAACTGATCCTGGAGCGAATCGGGGAGGCAGAGATCCTCTCCCACTGAACCGATGCAGAAAGCCAAGCCGCTTCAACCCGGGGACACGGTCGGCATTGCAGCCCCGTCGGGGTGCGTCCAGCGCGAAGACCTGCTGCGCGGGATCTCGGAGATCCGGAGACTGGGCTACCGGGTACGCTACGACGACTCCGTCTTTTCCAGGCACCGCTACTTTGCAGGCTCCCACCGGCAACGGGCGGAGTCGCTCGTCGATCTGTTCACCGACACCGAGGTGAAGGCGATTTTTTGCGCCCGCGGCGGTTACGGCTGCCAATACCTGCTGGAACTGCTGGATCCGGTGCCCCTGCAGGCGCATCCCAAGATTTTCATGGGCTACAGCGATGTCACCGTCCTGCTGCAGTTCCTGGAAAACCAGTGCGGCCTGGTCTGCTTCCACGGACCTATGGTCGCCTGGGAGTTCGCCCAAGGGGAGCCCAGCTACAATCGCGACAGCCTGCTGGACTGTCTGACTGCAACTCGGCTCGGCCCGAGGCTCCACGCCCCCGACAGCCTGACTCTCCAAGCCGGAACCGCTCGCGGGCGCTTGACCGGGGGGTGCCTGTCGCTTCTGGTCGCCTCCCTGGGCACGCCCTACGAACTGCAGTCTCAGGACAGGATTCTCTTTCTGGAGGACATCAACGCCAAGCCCTACCAGGTGGACCGGATGTTGATGCAGCTCAAGCTGGCGGGGAAGCTGCAGGGCGTTCGGGGCTTCGTCTTCGGCGAGATGCTCGACCGCGGCCAGGCCCGGCAGGGGCCGGACATGCCGGAGATTGTCCTGAGCCTGTTGCAGGAATTCCAGGTTCCCATCTGGTACGGACTGCATTCCGGACACACCAGCACCGGGTGCTTGACCCTTCCCTTCGGCGTGGAGGTTCGACTGGATGCCGGGCAGCGCTGGCTCCAGTTCGAGGAAGCTGCCGTGGCCGCGAGATGAAACCCGGCGATTCCCTTCTCAACCGGAGGCACGGTTCCACCCAACCGCCCACCCCATTGGAGACGTCCGCCGATGGTTGATTTTCTCCGAGGCGTCGGACACATCCACCTGGTCGGCATCTGCGGGACGGCCATGGCCTCGCTGGCGGGCATGCTCCAGCAGAAGGGTTTCCGTGTCAGCGGCTCGGACCGGAATGTCTATCCTCCCATGTCCACCTTCCTGCAGGATCGGGGCATCCCCATCCTGGAGGGTTTTTCCGAATCCCATCTCAGCCCCCGTCCCGACCTGGTGGTGATCGGGAATGCGGTCTCCCGGGGCAATCCGGAAGTGGAGGCGACGCTGGACGAGAAGATTCCCTACCGCTCCCTACCGGAAATCCTCAAGGAAGTCTTTATCCGGGGGAAGACCTCGGTGGTGGTGGCGGGCACTCACGGAAAGACCACCACCGCCGCCCTGCTGACCTGGTTGCTGGAGTCCGCCGGACTGCGGCCATCCTTTCTGATTGGTGGCATTGCCCGCAACTTCAATACCAGCTTTCGGGTGGCCGATGGAGAGCATTTCGTGATCGAAGGAGACGAATACGACACCGCCTTCTTCGACAAGGGTCCCAAGTTCCTGCACTACTTGCCCGATTTGGTCATCTTCAACAACTGCGAGTACGACCACGCCGATATCTATCCCGATTTTTCGGCGGTCAAACAGAGTTTCCGGCGACTGCTGAACATTATCCCCTCCAGGGGAGCCTTGATCGCCGGCTGGGACGATGCGGTGGTTCGCGAGCTGAGCGCCGATTCGCCCACCAACGTCATTTCCTTCGGACTGGACCGGGCCGCCCAATGGACTGTGGCTTCCATCCGGTTTCTGGAACAGTCCACCTGCTTCCAGGTGCTGCAGGACGGCAAGGACCGGGGCCGGTTCGAGGTTCCGCTCGCAGGCAGCTTCAATGTCAGGAATGCGCTGGCGGCCCTGGCCTGCGCCCACCGACTGGGCTTGTCCCGCGACGCCATTGCCGCGGGACTGGGTTCCTTCGAGAGCGTGAAGCGACGCCTGGAGATCCGTGGCCAGGCAGCCGGAATCACCGTCTTCGACGATTTCGCCCACCATCCCACGGCCATTGCCGCCACCCTGGCAGCCGTCAGGAAGCAATTTCCTCAAAACCGCGTGTGGGCGATTTTCGAACCCCGGTCCGCAACTGCCCGCCGGCGGGTGTTTCAGAGCCAATTTTCCCGTTGTTTCGCCGATGCCGACCACGTAATATTGTGCTCGATCTTCGCTCCCGAGAAGCTGGCCCCCGACCTTCGGCTCGACCTGGACCGGTTGGTGCGAGACCTCCGGAAGCGGGGCCGGGACGCACACTGTTATCCCACGGCCGGCGAGATCGTCAAACAGATCGCCCCCCGCCTTCAAACAGGTGACAAGGTGGTGATCATGTCCAACGGCGGCTTCGACGGCATTCACGCCAGACTCCTGGCCGAGATTGCCCGGGATTGAGCTGCCGGTAACCGGAAGCAGCACCACCGTGACCCTTCTCGCTCCCCGGACGGCTATCTTCCCACTATGAGTTCCCCGACACCAACCGGACACGTTCACCTTTCCTACTCGCTTATCTGCGACGATGTCCGCCTGGAAGCCGGAAACAAGCTCAGCATCATGGGGATCTTTCAGGACATCTACCTGCCTTCGCTGCCCTCCACGGTGCTCCGCTTCGCCCTGTTGAATCACTGGGTGGGCCAGGGCCGGCATGAGACCCGGATTCAACTGCTCTCGCCCGGCCGCGGCAAGACCCTCATGAAGACCAGCCCCTCCAGTTTCTCCCTGGATGCGCGGAGCTTCGCCGACAACGTAACCCTCTTCAACAACCTGGGTTTCTCGGAATATGGAACCCACATTCTGCAGGTTTACCTCGACGGCTTCATGGTGAAGGAACTGCCGTTGAACGTCTTGAAGCCCCCGACCGCCAGCCAAGAGCCCCCGACTTCCAGCATGAGGGTCAATTGACCTCCAATCCCGTTGGTTGTTGCTCGAAACCGGTTCAAAGCCGAGCATGGGCAGATTTTTGATTCACATCGATGCACAGGATGCACAGGATTTTTTCAGGAAACGGCTAGCATTCAATGCCGGGGATCCGCGAATCCGCACCGGATTGTCGCCCGAGCCGCCTTCTGGTGCAGGAAGCCCCCGTCCTGTTAATCCTGTGCATCCTGTGCATCGATGTTCAATCTGTAGAAAGCCGGTTTAACGGGACATGGCACCTGTTCGTGATAGCCAACATGGATCCCTTGTTTCACTCTCGAATGATCCGCACGGCAGGGCGGGGGCGGTGCTTGTCTGAAACAAACGCGGGTGAACCACAAAAGCCAAAAAAAGAAATCCACGAAGGGCCACCAAGCGTGACGATTCTGCCCCATCGGCAGGGCCGCGGCTAGGCAAGCCTGTACACGCCCCCTCGAGGAGCAAGAGTGATGGGAGAAGGCCCCACCCGGGAACGCGGGCGTCCCGCCCGCATGCACTGCCGTAACGAGCCGCTGGTTTGCCTACGATAGTGCTCGCGGGTGGGTCACTTCCTTGCAAGGTGGGCTGGACTCGCCTTTGCAGGGTTCGTTGCGAATGTGCCACGTCCTATGCGGGCGAGACGCCCGCGCTCCCGGGTGGGCTTCATTCCGTGACGCCGTCGCAGCAACGGCCGACTGTTTCTTCCTCGTATGTTCCGCCCGGGACAGCAGGCACCACCCATGTTTGAATTGGCGGCCGCTTCCGATATACTTGGGCGCTTCGGAGGCGGCCAGGCAATCCCGTTCGAGACCAATCCCCGGACGTTCCACCATGAAGATTCACGAGTATCAGGCCAAGGAGATCCTTAGGGACCACGGAGTTCCCGTGCCTCGGGGCAAGGTGGCGGACACCAGTGAGAAAGTCCGGGAAATCGCCGGCGAGCTGGGCGGACTGGTGGTAATAAAGGCTCAAATTCACGCCGGAGGACGTGGAAAAGGTGGAGGGGTCCGCCTGGCTCGCTCTCCGGAAGAGGCCCAGGAGGTCGCCGATTCGATACTGGGAATGCAACTGGTCACTCATCAGACCGGACCCGAGGGGCAAACCGTCAAGCGGGTACTGGTCGAGGAGGGCCTCAAGATCCAGCGGGAGTACTACCTCGGGATCGCCATCGACCGGGATGCCGGCAAAGTGGTCTTCATGGCGAGCCGGGAAGGCGGAGTAGAAATCGAAAGGGTGGCGGCGGAAAATCCGGAGTTGATCCTCAAGGAAGCGTTGGAGCCGGGCCTCGGGCTGACTCCCTTCCAAGCCCGAAAGCTGGCATTTGGCCTGGACCTGCCCGCCAAGCTGGCCCCTGCCGCGGTCCGGTTCATGCTCTCTCTTTACCGGGCATTCGAAGCCACCGACGCCTCCCTGGCCGAGATCAATCCCCTACTCCTGACCGAAGACG
>JAPPFQ010000308.1:297-7165 GCA_028875135.1 Acidobacteriota bacterium | reverse complement strand
GTGGTCCTTCGTGTGTCTTCGTGGATAACTCTTTTTTTCTTTTGTTTCAGACAAGGCGGCCGGTGGCAACCAACCTTTTTGTCAGAATTTGTGCCGGCGCAACCAATTCAGAGGGCGCCATCCGCTTGCGGCGACGCCCGGGATCAGAGTCAGGGCCAGGCAGAGCCAGGCAAAGAGGTCTCCATTCCGGGAATAGAAGGTGCGGGTCTGTCTGAAGCGGAAGTGACTATCCAGGACCGTGCGGCGGTGGAGGCCGGTGCTGGAAAGGACTCTCCCCAATGGGTCGATGACGGCGCTGATCCCGCTGTTTGCGGCTCTCAGCAGATATCGCCGGTTCTCGACGGCTCGCATGCGAACCATCAGCAAATGCTGGTGGGGAGCAGCCGAGCTGCCGAACCAGGCATCGTTGGTGATGTTGACCAGGACCTCGGCCCCTTCCGCCACAAAGCGGCGAACCAGGTCGGGGACGACCGCCTCGTAGCAGATGAAGACCCCCACCCTCTCGCCGGATTCCAAGCGCGAGACCACCACCCGGCTGCCGGGCCGATAGTCCCCTACCCCGGTGGATATCTTCTCCACAAAAAAGAACAGCCAGGACCAGGGAACGTATTCCCCGAAAGGGACCAGGTGCATTTTGTCGTACTGCGCGATCAAACCCCCGGCGGGAGACAGCGTCCCGACGCTGTTGTAGGGGCCGGTGTGCAAACCCGAATCTTCCATAGGCCAGTCGACAAATCCGAACAGCAGCGTGGAGCCGGAAGATTCCGCCAGCCGGTTCATGTTTCTTCGGAACGACGGATCTTCATGAAAATAGAACGGCGCCGGAGTCTCCGGCCAAATGAGGAGCCTCGTCCGATGCGGTGCGGCAATCGGTGGGGCGGCTTCCGGAGTTGTTGCCGAATCCCTGGACGAGGGAGACAAAGACAGCTCGATCAACTCATTCAGCAGCCGGCTTTGCGATTGCGGGTCCCAGGGGTGATCCAGAGGAATATGGGTCTGTACCAGGCGGGCGTCGGCTTTCCCGCTGCGGTTGGCCTCCAGCGGCTTTGTTCCCGTCCACATCAGACCTCCCAGGAACGCCAGGGCAACGGGCAGGCTTACGACGGCCGGTTTGGACCGGAAAAACAGGCCGGCGACCAAAGCGTTGATCAAAACCACCAGGAAGGAGAGTCCGTAGACGCCGGTGAAAGTGGAGATTTGGGTCAGCGAGGTGTGGTCCACCAGCGCGTAGCCCGTCAGGCACCAGGGAAATCCGGTCAAAAGGTGTCCCCGAAGGTATTCGGTGGCAACCCAGAGGCAGGGGGCCAACAGGAAGCAGCCCCCGGGGAAACTCAGCGACAGTCTGGAAAATGCGCAGGCGAACAGACCCGGGAACAGAGACAGATAGGCGATCAGCAGAGCAAACAGCAAAAGGGCTCCCGACCAATGCATGTCGCCGTAGCCTTGCAGTACGTCCAGGATCCAGTAGCAGCATCCGGAAAAGAAAATGAGACCGAAGATCCACCCCAGCGACAGCGCCCGCTTCCAGGAAGCTTCTCGAAAGAGAGCGATCAACAAGGGAACCAGGGCGACCCAGCTCACCCAGGACAGGGAGAATTTGGGGAAGAGAAGGATCTGCAGGATGCCGCTGGCAATGGCCAGACAGGCCGCCTGGTAATGCCTGAAGGGGAAGGGCCTAGGGGAGGAGAGCACGAATTGGTTTCAGAAAGAAGGGCATGCGGGCTGAAGCCGTTGGATTCACTGGCGCCGCAGAATGGGATCATAGCCGTCCCGGGCCAGCCGGGCCTTCACTCGGGATGTTTCCCGGGTGCTGCGATACGGTCCAACCTTGACCCGGATCCACTGCGGGTTTTCGGACTTCGACGGAGACACGACCACCACGGGGTATCCCTTGCCCCGTAGCTCGTCGGCCAGGCGATTGGCATCGGCACGTTTCCGCAGGGCGGCCACTTGCAAATGAAGCAATCCCCCGGAGCTGGCCGCGGAGCCGGAAGAAGCTCTACGAGCCCTGGACGGCTGTCGGGCTTCCCTTGGCTTTTCCTTTCCGGAGGGGCGCGGACTGAAGTTTTCATCCACGCTTTGATCCTTGACCGCGCTGTAAAAGTCCAGTTCCTTTCGCAGGTCCGCCGGTGCTGTCGGATCCTGCATGGTGGATCCTGCCCCGCCGGTCTCCTTTCGAGAAGCCCCCCCGGTTCCCTCTGTGCCCGTGGGTGGGGTCACCGCTCCCGAGGTTACAAGGCTGGAATGCGATCCGTCTCCGGCTGACTGCGTTGCCTCCCCGGCTTGTCCGTGTCCCATCCAGAAACCCAGCGCAAAAAAACTGGCGCAGATCAGGACAGCCCCAAGGAAAAAGAGCAGCAGGTGCCGGTTGTCGAGACTCAGCTCCTTGTTTTCAGGACTCCTCTCCATGAAATTGCCTCCTTACCGCTGCCGCATTTTGCAAGAGGCTCTACTCACTCTTTTTCAGAAACGGCTCCAGGATGTCGATCGCCAGCGGGAAAACCAGGGTGGTATTTCTTTCGACTCCAATGTCGGTCAATGTCTGCAGATACCTCAACTGCAGGGCGACCGGTTCCCTGGCCACCACCTCGGCGGCTTGAGCCAGCTTTTCCGAGGCCTGGAACTCTCCATCGGCGTGAATGATCTTGGCCCGCCGTTCCCGTTCCGCTTCGGCCTGCTTGGCCATGGCCCGCTGCATTTCCTGGGGGAGGTCCACTTGCTTCACCTCGACCGTTCCAACCTTGATGCCCCAGGGATCGGTGTGCTGGTCCAGGATACTCTGCAATCGGACGTTCAAGGTCTCGCGCCGGCTGAGCAGATCGTCCAGGGACACTTCGCCGAGAACCGAACGGAGGGTGGTCTGGGCAAGCTGGGAGGTGGCATAGAGGTAGTTCTCGACCTCGACCACTGCCTTCAGGGGGTCCATCACGCGAAAATAGACGACGGCATTGACCTGGACCGACACGTTGTCGCTGGTGATGATGTCCTGCGGGGGGACATCCAAAGTCACGACTCGCAACTCCATTTTGACAATTCGGTCAATGGGCCACCATACGATGATGAGACCGGGGCCTTTGGGCTGCGGCAACAGACGCCCCAGGCGAAAGATGACCCCGCGCTCATATTCCCGCAGAACGTGAAGCGAATTGAAAAGGACTATGACTACCAGCAACAGCCCGAAGAGACCCGGGGCTGAAATCAAATCGAATTCGAACATGAGTCTCTCCTTTTCAGCTTGAGGAAGCCCCGGGCCCGTTTTCCCGGGTCACCTGGATGTTGAGTCCCTCCACCGCTACCACTCGGACCCGGTTGCCGGATTCGATCGGCTGGGGGCTGCTGGCCTGCCAGATCTCGCCGTGGACCTGCACCTTGCCCTGGGAGCCGATGTCGGTCAAAGCCGTTCCAATCTCTCCGACCATGCCCTCTTTGCCGGTCACCGACTTTTTGCGGTGGGCCAGAATGACCAGCCGCATGAGAAAGATGGTAATGGCGGCAAAGGGGAGGGTGATTCCCACGGCCGTGATCATCCGTACCCGCAACTCGGGGAGCGGTGAGTTGATGAGGATCAGAGAACCGAGGACCATGACGGCGATTCCAAGAGAAGCCAGCAGTCCGTAGCTGGTCACTTTTGCCTCCAGTACGAAGAGAACGATGGCTGCCAGGATCAGCACCACTCCCAGGAGGTTGATGGGCAGGATATTGAATGCCACCAGCGCCAGGAAGATGCAGACGCCGCCTACCACGCCGGGAAAAATCAGACCGGGATTGCTGAACTCGATATAAAGCCCGAGCAGTCCGATCAGTCCCAGAATCAGTGCGATATTGGGATTCAGCACTTTTGAGAGGACCTTTTGGCGAGCCGTCATTTCAAACGCCTTCAGCTGTTCGTCCTTCAACTGCAGAACCTGGCTTTGGCCGTCGAAGCGCTGAATCTCCTTTCCGTCGAATTTCGTGAGGATCTCGTTCGGGTCCTGGGCAATGCCGTCGATGAGATTGCCTTCCCGCGCTTCCTCTTCGGTGAAGGACAGGCTCTCCAGTACCCCTTTCTCCGCCAATTCAACGTTGCGGCCGCGTTGGGCTACGAAACTGCGGATATAGGCGGCGGCATCGTTTTCCACCTTCTTCTGCATGACTTCATCCATCTTGCCCCCACCCAGGGGCACGGGATGAGCGGCCCCCGTGTTAGTGCCGGGGGCCATGACGGCCAGGTCTCCGGACAGGAGGATAAAGAATCCAGCGGATGCAGCTCTGGCGCCGCTGGGACCGACAAATACCAGCACCGGAGTTTCGGACCGCAATATCTTCTCGATGATTTCCCGCATGGAGGAGTCGAAGCCCCCTGGAGTGTTCATCTGGATGATCACGGCGGCAGCGCCTTCCTCTTCCGCCTGCTCCAGGCCCCGAGCAATATATTCCGCAATCACGGGATGGATGACGTCATTCACATCCAGAGTGAGTACCACCGCCTCGGCCGAAGGACTGCCCACAGCCAGAATGGCCAGCAAAGCTATCCCGAGTCCCTGCCTGCTCATGGGAATCTCCGCATACACGATTCCAGATCCGTCTGGAATTACAGCAACTCGCCTGCCCGAAAAACCCTGCCTGGTGCGAATTATAACAGAGTTGCAAACCGCATGATTCCAGCATCCCGTGAGCATTGCGGGTTAAAATCGATCAGGCAGCTCGTTGGCGCAGATCGGCCGGTTTTCGGAATGACTCGACAGTCACCAGGCAAAGGGGCAATGGCGGCACTACTGTTGTGTGCCCTGCTGTTCGCAAATTCGAGGGTCTATCTCTCGAGCGGTGGGGCTCCCACCGAGAACCGGGAGGCCAGGCTTTCCTTTCCGGAATCGTTCCATCGCCACCTGGAAGTCTACGCGTCGGTGTTGAGTCTCATGGAAAGCGGGTATGCGGAGCCGATAGATGTGAATCGAGCCATTGCCCGGTCGATTCAGCGCATGCTGAGCCGCCTGGACCCGCATTCGGGCTTTTACGACCCCAAGACCTTTGACGACCTGCGGGCCTACCAGGGTGGCAACTATTCCGGAATCGGCGTGCGGGTGGCCCCGGCGGACGGAAAGATGATGGTGCTCTCGACGATTCCAGGGTCGCCGGCCGAGGAATCCGGAATCCGCCCCGGGGATGTCATTCTTTCGGTTGACGGAGTCTCCACCAGAGTCCGAGCCGGAGCGGAGGTGGTGAGCCTGTTGCGCGGCCCCCGAGACACACTGGTGGAGGTCCTGATCGAGAGGATCGGTGTCGACAGTCCCTTGGGGCTCCGTGTCGGTCGAAAAGAGATCCCCGAACCCAGCCTGCCGCTCTGCTATGCCATCCTGCCCGGTGTGGTGTACCTGCAACTGGTGGCCTTCACCGCAACGACCGAGGATGAAGTCGATCGGGCACTGAAGCCGTTCCAGGCTGATTTACAAGGTCTTGTACTGGACTTGCGGGACAATCCGGGAGGGAATCTGCAAAGCGCCATCGGCGTTGCCGATCGTTTCCTGGACCTGAACCAGGTCATTCTGGTCACCAAGGGGAGGCTACCCAACGCCAACGTCAAGTACCTGGCGACTCGCGGATACGACCGGGAACCGTTTCCGCTGGTGGTTTTGATCAATGGGCAGACGGCCAGCGCGGCCGAGATTCTGGCGGGAGCCATCCAGGATGCCCGGCGGGGAATCATCGTCGGAGAAAACAGTTTCGGCAAGGGACTGGTCCAGACGGTGTTCCCGCTAAGCGGTGGCAACGGGCTTTCCCTGACGACTGCCAAGTGGTTCACGCCCAACGGACGCATGATTCAGCGCAACTATGAGAATCGCTCTCTCCTGGAGTATTTGAAGTTGGTCGAGAGGTTGGAAAGCAGCCGGCCGCGCGCCGGCCAAGCGTCTGAGGGCTTCCCTTCCGAACGTGGCGAGGGCGGCATCTTTCCGGACGTCCTGATTGAAGCGGTTCCCTTGACATCCTTTCAGCATCGCCTGCTGTCGCGACATCTGCTTTTTGCGTTTGCCCGGGAATTCAGGGCCGAGTATCCGGTTCTGGCAAGCACGGCGATTGTCAGCCCGTTGGTGCTGGGGGAATTTCGTGATTACCTGGAATCACGGGAACTGATTCATGCCGACCGGGAATTCGACGATCACCTCCCCTTCATCCGGCGCAGCCTTCGCAGCCGTTTGTTGCTCCTTTCCCTGCAGACCGACCAGAGCAAGAAAGTGGAGCTGGAAGGCGATCCCCAGGTCGTTCAAGCGCTGGCATCCCTGCCCCGGGCCAGACTGCTCCTCAGCCGGGACGGATCGGCTGGGGAGTAGCCTGCGGTCTTCCCTGATCGACACTCATCCTGAGGGGGCTCAGGAAACTTTGCCCTCAGTGGAGAACCTTTACGACCCGGAATCCGTAATCGGTGTACTTGTAGGTGGGATCCAGACTGCTGCGGGCGGCGCAACGGCTCACCTTGATCTGGTGGCGCCAGGCTCCGCCTCGAGAGGCGCGGCGGCGGGTCTCGTCCCGATTGACGGGATTGTTGCCGGGTGACCGCTGGTAATAGTCGCGCGCATACCAGTCCAGGCACCACTCGTGGACATTGTCACCCAGATCGTAGAGGCCGAATTCATTGGGCGGCTCGAGCGCCACCCGGTGAGGGCATCGATTCCGCCAACCCGTGCGATACAGTTCAAATTCGGAAGGGTCCCGGTCGCCCCAGGCAAAGAGGCATCCCTCCCTGTTCTGGCGAATGGCCCATTCCCACTCAGCCTCGGTGGGCAGGCGCCAGGTATGGCCGGTCCACTCGCTCAGCCAGCCGCAATAGGCAGCCGCCTCCAGCCAGTTGACCGAAACCACGGGCTGTCGCGGATGGCTGAACCGGGACTCCAGA
>JAPPFQ010000308.1:0-287 GCA_028875135.1 Acidobacteriota bacterium | reverse complement strand
ACGATTCGGGCATCCGGCCCCCGGCTTGACCCACGAAAAACCGGTATTGCTCGTTGGTCACGGTCGTAATGCCCATGGCAATGGGATCGACCCTGACGCGATGAACCGGTCGTTCGTCCGAACGCCCCCGCTCGCAGCCCATGAGATACTCGCCGGCGGGCAATGGCGCTACGGTTGGAATGTGGCCGGTGATCGTGCTTGTACTGTCCATCAATGTTTCAGGTAAGCACCGCCCCCGCCCTGCCGGACAGATCATTCGAGGAAGAAACTACCGATCTCTTTTAAAG
>JAPPFQ010000687.1 GCA_028875135.1 Acidobacteriota bacterium | reverse complement strand
GCAGTATGATCACCCCGTCAACCAGCGGAGCCGCCGGAAGCCTTCCGGCCGCCGTTTCCGCCCGCAGCCGGCGCAGGACTTCCAGCCCCTGACTGCGGGCCAGAAAGGCGCCCAGAGCCCCGGTGGCGAGAATCAGCGCCACCGTGGCAACGGTGCCGATGTGGCTGCCGATCTCGATCAGGAGGGCCAGTTCAACCAGGGGAAGGAGCAGGAAGAGCGCAAGAATCTTGAACATGAAAACATTATGGCACAGGCGAAGCGTCCCGGCTTCAATTCCCGGCGCCCAACTGTAATGGATGAATCGGGGAGGAGTCGAAAGACCAACTTTGAGGAAACTGCAGTCCCCGTCGCACCTATGGCGCAACGGGGACTTTACAGGTCAACGACCTGCAGAAAGGGAACGGGACAGGCTGGAACGCCTGCCCCGGAAGATTTCCGTCGGTTCCAACCCTTAAGGAGCCAGGTGCTTCACCGACTTGATGGTCAGGGTCCCATCCATCACCTTGCCGGTGACTTCGACCTTGTGGCCGAGATGGCCCATCACCTTGTCGGCATTGGCGATCTTAAGGACCTTCTTGTCTCCCGTGACGAAGACGGGCGCCTGACCGCCACTGACACACCCCTTGACGCAACTGATCGACTTTTCGGAATTGTCGGCGTGGGCAGCGCCGCACCTGGCGTCGGAGACATGTCCGGTCAAGGTCTCACCAGCCAGGAATTGCCCGCCAGCCACGGCAACGGCCAGCAATAAAATCAGGACTACCTTTTTCATAGTTCCTCCCGCTTCCCAAGCAATGTCATTGTTTCGGGGACTACAGCAACTTAGAGTACTTCAACGACTGTTCCCTGTCAACCAGGGAACTCGACGGCGAGGATTCTCCCCCACCCCGGAGGCTCACTCCACAATTACTTTCACAAACCCCCGTTTACCAACCTTCAGCACCGAGGATGAGGGTTGGGAGCAATCCATCTCCGCCTTCACATCGGTGACCTTCTCCTGGTTCAGGGAAACGGCGTCCTGGGAGATCAGACGCACGGCCTGGCCCACCGAGGCGGCCAATCCCACGCGAACCATCAACTTTGAAAGCCGCAACCGCTCCTGAGAGACCGGCAGCCTTTTCTCCTCGATTTTGTCCGGGAGCAGCCGTTGAGAATGGATGCGATGGAACTCCTCCTCGGCCCGGTCGGCGGCTTGGCGCGAATGAAACTCCCGCACGATCCTCTTGGCCAGGTCCACCTTGGCGGCCTTGGGATGCAGGCTGCCTCGAGCCACCCGGTCTCGGATTCGGTCGACTTCCGGAGCACTCAGGTCGGTGCAGAGTTCGTAGTAGCGGTACATGAGGTCATCGGAAATCGACATCACCTTGCCGAAGATTTCCGAGGCCGGTTCCTGGATCCCGATATAGTTTCCCAAGGACTTCGACATCTTCTGAACGCCGTCCAAGCCCTCCAGCAACGGCAGCATCACCAGCACCTGGGGATCGTGTCCATACTCCCTCTGCAGTTCCCGCCCCACCAGCAGATTGAACTTCTGATCGGTGCCGCCCATTTCCACGTCGGCCTCCAACACTACCGAGTCGTACCCTTGAATCAGGGGATAAAGGAGCTCGTGGATGGCGACCGGCTGCGACCGTTTCAGGCGCTTGCTGAAGTCGTCTCTCTCCAGCATGCGGGCCACGGTGTAGCGAGAGGCCAAAGTGAGGAACTGCTCGCTGCTGAAGGGCATCATCCAGCGGCTGTTGAAGTCGATTACGGTCTTTTCCGGATCCAGGACCTTGAAGACTTGCTGCTTGTAGGTCTCGGCATTCTCCGCAACTTCCTCCCGGGTCAGGGGCTTTCGGGTGGCGCTACGGCCGGAGGGGTCCCCGATCAGGCCGGTGAAGTCGCCGATCAGGAAGATGACCGTGTGGCCCAAGTCCTGAAAACGCCTCATGCTGCGCAGCATGACCGTGTGGCCCAGGTGCAGGTCCGGCGCGGTCGGATCGAACCCGGCCTTGACGCGCAATGGCCTTCCAGTTTCCGCCGAGCGGACCAGCCGTTCTCGAAGCTCTTCCGGTCGAATCAGCTCGGCGACTCCCTCCTGCAAAAAGCTCAGTTGTTCCTCAACGGTCACGATCGAGCGATGCTCCTCTCACCCATTTGATACAACGCCCTGCGTGCGCTGGCGGGAAACCGCTTCAAAGTCAGGCAGGGGTACTTGCGTCGTCAGAACCGGCGGACCACCCTTCGACCCTCCAGGCGCACTTCACCCCGGACCAGCATCCCGATCGCCCGGGGATAGAGCCGGTGCTCCTCCGCCAGTATTCTCGCGGCCAGCGACTCTTCGTCATCGCTCTCCAGCACGGGCACCACAGCCTGCAGCAGAATGGGGCCCGAATCGACCCCTTCATCCACAAGGTGGACGGTGCAGCCCGAAAATCTGACACCGTATTCCAGCGCCTGGCGTTGGGGATGCAGTCCGGGAAAAGCAGGAAGCAACGAGGGATGGATGTTCAGGATTCGGTTGCGGAACGACCGGACGAACAGAGGGCTGAGGATCCGCATGAATCCGGCCAGGCAGACCAGGTCCGCCCGGTGCCGCCTTAGCTCATAGACCAGGCTCCGGTCATAGTCCTCTCGCGGCACACCCCGGGAGGGAATGACCAGCGTCTTCAATCCCCGCCGCCGCGCCTTTTCCAGTCCGGGTGCCGAGGCCAGGTTGCTTACCACCACTTCGATGCGGGCCGGCAAACGCCCCTGCCGGATGCTGTCGGCAATAGCCTCGAAGTTGGAGCCGCGGCCGGACAGCAAGATTGCAAGACGCTTCATCTGATGGAAACCCGCCCCGAAGACCCGGGCGCCGTCAAGGCAGACCGCGGCCTTTCTTCACTGCTACCGCCTGTAGTGAACCCGACGCTTTCCCGAACGGATATCGCCAATCCGGTAGAGGGGCTCCCCGCTCCGGTCAAGATGCTCTTCCACCCTGGGCACTTCCTCCGGTGCAACGATCAATGCCATGCCGATACCCATATTGAAAGTTCGCAGCATCTCGGCCTCATCGATCCGGCCCAGTTCCTGAAGAACGCCAAAGATGGGCGGCTCGGGCCAGGACTTCAGTTGAATGTGGGCGGAACAGCCGCCGGGGAGAATGCGGGGGAGATTGTCGGTGAGTCCCCCTCCGGTGATGTGGGCCAGCCCGTTGAGCCGGCCTCGCTCCAGCAGCGGCTTCAACAGGGAAAGATAGTTCCGATGAGGCTGCAGCAGCACCTCCCCCAGGGGAAGCGTCAACCGGGGGAGCCTGGTGCCGACCTCATGGCCGCCCACCTCGAACAACAACTTGCGCGCCAGGGAGTAGCCGTTGGTGTGCAATCCGGTGGATGCCAATCCCAGAATGGCATCTCCCGGGCGGATGCGTCGTCCGTCCACCAGGTGCGACTGATCCACCAGGCCCACGATAAATCCGGCCAGATCGTATTCCCCGCTGGAGTAAAACCCCGGCATCTCGGCCGTTTCTCCTCCCAGCAGAGCGCATTCCGATTCCCGACAACCGGCGGCGATTCCCTCCACCACCTTGGCGATGACCTCCGGCTCCATCCGATGGGTTGCGATGTAGTCCATGAAGAAGAGGGGAGCCGCTCCCTGAACCAGGATGTCATTGACACAGTGGGCCACCAGGTCCCTGCCCACGGTGTGATGAATGCCGGTGGCGAAGGCAATCTTGAGCTTGGTCCCAACGCCATCGACGCTGGAAACAAGAATGGGCTGAGTCGTCCCTTCCTTCTGCAGGCGAAAGAGCCCGCCGAAGGCGCCGATTTCGCTGGCGACCTCCGGCGTGAAGGTCTGGCGGGCCAGCGCCTTGATGCGTTTCTTGGCGGCATCGGCCCGATCGATATCCACGCCGGCGTCCCGGTAGGCAAAGACGGTCTTGGAATTCATGGGTTCAGGCAGTCTCGACCGCGGACATCTGAGGGAAAGGCACCGGATAGTCGCCGGTATAGCAGGCCGAGCAGAAGTGCCCCTGGCCCTGCTCCACGCCGCAACTGCGGAGCATGCCCTCATGGCTCAAATATCCCAGGCTGTCGGCCTTGATGTACTTTCGAATTTCCTCGACCGAATGGCTGGAGGCAATCAACTCCCTCTTGGTAGGCGTGTCCACTCCGTAGAAGCAGGGGGAGATGGTGGGTGGGCAACTGATCCGTACATGGACTTCCAAGGCACCGGCGTCCCGGACCATCTTGACGATCTTTCGGCTGGTCGTTCCCCTCACGATGGAGTCGTCCACCAGTACCACTCGCTGCCCCTGGATCAGCTCCGCCACCGGATTCAGCTTGATCTTGACCCCGAAATGGCGAATGGACTGCTTGGGCTCGATGAAGGTCCTGCCGACATAGTGGTTGCGGATCAGCCCGAACTCGAACTGGATCCTGGATTCGTGGGAGAAGCCAATGGCTGCGGCCACGCCCGAATCCGGCACCGGCACCACGATGTCGGCCTCCACCGGCTGTTCCTGCGCCAGGGTCCTCCCCAGGAGGTGACGGCTTTCGTAAACGGACCGGCCAAAGATATGGCTGTCGGGCCTGGAAAAGTAGACGTGCTCGAAGACGCAGAAGGAGGGAGACTGCGGCGGCGAGATCTGGCGCGACCGGGTCCCGCCCTTGAAGAGCGTCAGCATTTCCCCGGGAGCGACTTCGCGGTCGAATCGGGCCTCGATGAGATCGAAGGCGCAGGTCTCCGAAGCCAGCACGGGAGAACCGTCCAGCCAACCCAGGTTGAGGGGGCGAAAACCCCGGGGATCGCGAACGGCGATCACCTTTTCCCGGGTCAGGAAGATCAGCGAGTAGGCCCCCGTCAACTGCGACAGGGCTTCCTGGATGGCGTCCTCGATGGTTTCCTGGCGGGATCGGGCGATGAGGTGGAGAATGACCTCGCTATCGGTCGTCGACTGGAAGATGGACCCGGCCTTCTCGAGTTGGTGTCTTACCTGTAAGGCGTTGATCAGATTCCCGTTATGACACAGCCCCAGGTCACCCTGGCTGCAGGAAACGACCAGGGGCTGGGCATTCTTCGAGGCGCTCTCACCCGCCGTTGAGTAGCGGGTATGGCCGATCGCCGACTCCCCCTTCAAATGCTCCAGGCGAGATTGGTCGAAAATGTCGGCCACATGGCCCATCCCCGTCTCGCTGTGGAGCCCGCTTCCGTCACTGGAGACGATGCCCGCGCTCTCTTGTCCCCGATGCTGAAGGGCGTACAGGCCCAGATAGGCGATCCGTGACGCCTCCCGATGCCCGAACACCCCAAAGACTCCGCACTCTTCCCGAAACTTGTCAAACATCGGTTACCCGGGACACCTCGCTCTGTCGGGACCGCAGCCTGCGGCTATCGTTTGCTGGAAATCGGCAACTGGAATGACCGGCGGTGCGAACAAAAAATTATAATGGATCGGCGAACAATCCACCCAGACTATTTCTCCAGGTCTCCTCCAGCGAGACGACCGATCTTTCGAGCACGACCGAACCGGGATCACGGACTCTCAACACATCCGGAACCACCCGTCCCAGAGGAGTCACCGGCACGCCTTGAAGCCCGGCAATGTTCTCGAGGGCCACCAGGTTCTCCTCTTCGACCGTTACCAGAATCCGGGAGGGATATTCCGCAAACAACACCTCTCCCACTTCTTCGGCCGGCGGCAACACGATCTCGGCCCCCAGCCTACCGGCGCCGAAACGGGAAAAACCCATCTCCGCCAAGGCTACCGCCAAACCTCCGTCCGAGCAGTCGTGAGCAGAGAGAATCAGGCCTCTCTCGATGCCCTGGCTGCAGGCTCCCTGCACGCGCACCTCCAGGTCCAGGTCCAGGGGCGGACAGGGAAGCCGATTGACCCAACGGGTATAGACGTCCGTGCCGTTTTCCCGCGACGGCTGCAGCCCCGACAGGTTGTGGCGGACTGCGTTCGAATAGCCCGACGTTGGCCCGACCAGTGGACCCAGCAAGACGACCCGATGGCCTTCCCGGACAAACCAGGAGCCCCGCAGGCGGGAAAGAGGTTCGATCAGGCCCACCATTCCAATGACGGGAGTGGGGTCGATGCCCTCCCCAAGCGTCTCGTTGTAGAGACTGACGTTCCCGCCGGTGATGGGCGTCCCCAGGGCGCGGCAGGCTTCGGCCATTCCTTCGACCACCTGGGTCATTTGCCACATGATTTCGGGTTTTTCCGGATTGCCCATATTCAGGCAGTTGGTGGCCGCCAGGGGACGGGCTCCGGCACAGACCAGGTTGCGGCAGCTCTCGGCCACCGCCAGTTGGGCTCCTACCCGGGGATCCTGACGGCAGTAGCGGCCGTTGCCATCCAGGCTCATGGCCAGTGCCTTTCGGGTATTCTTGACCCGAACCACGGCCGCATCGGCGCCGGGGACCTGAACCGTATTGGTCCGCACCATGTGGTCGTATTGGCGATAGACCCACTCCCGGGAGCTCAGATTGGGGGATGCCAGAAAACATTCCAGGAGCCCGCCCCAATCCATGGACAGGGGACCGGGCGGGGACGGGGGCGCGGAGGTCGGTGGGGAGGCTGCCACCGGCCGGCGGTAGAGAGGAGCCTCATCGGTCAGGGCACGATTGGGTATCTCGGCTACTTTCCGTCCCCGGTCCAGGATTCGAAGCATTCCGTCCCCGGTGACTTCTCCAATAGCGACGGCATCGATCTCCCATTTTCGGAAGATTTGGAAAATCTCCTCTTCCCTGCCCCGTGCAGCCACCAGGAGCATCCGTTCCTGGGATTCGCTCAGCATGATCTCATAGGGAGTCATGCTCTCCTCGCGTTGAGGCACCTTCGCCAGGTCGATCTCGATTCCGGTGTCCGCCCGTCCACCCATCTCACAGGTAGAGCAGGTCAGTCCGGCCGCCCCCATGTCCTGGATGCCCACCACGGCGCCCGTCTTCATGGCCTCCAGGCAGGCTTCCAGCAGCAGTTTCTCCAGAAAGGGATCGCCGACCTGCACGTTGGGACGCTTGCTCTCCGAGGCTTCATCGAACTCGGCCGAAGCCATGGTGGCTCCATGAATGCCGTCCCTGCCGGTCTTGGCACCGACGTAGATCACCGGGTTCCCGATTCCCGCGGCTTTCCCGTAAAAGATCCGGTCCTTTCGGAAAAGACCCAGCGCGAAGGCGTTTACCAGGGGATTTTGGGAATAACAT
>JAPPFQ010000109.1 GCA_028875135.1 Acidobacteriota bacterium | reverse complement strand
TGACAGTCAGAGGGCAGCCGCCTGGCGCGCGTCTTCAATTCTGCCCAAGAGGTTGTAGATCTGGGCCACTGTCTGGTAGTGGTGAACGGCTTCCTCGCGGCTGATCTGCTTGACCCGCATCAACTGGGCCAGGGCCATTCCGGCTTTTCCCTCCAACAGCAGAACCGAGCCCAACAAACGGTGCGCGTTATCGAAATCCGGCTTTAGAGCGATCGCCTTGCGCAACACCGGCTTGATGACTTCGGGTTCGGCATCGGCCTCCTGCAGCAGCAGCGCGTAGTCGTAGTGGAGTCTGGGATTGGCTGCCTCCAGTTCGACCGCCCTGGCGAAATGCCGTCGAGCCGACTCCCCATCTCCCGAATAGCTGGCCAGATAGCCGAGCGCTTCCGGAATCCGCCAGTTCCCGGGATCCTGCCGGGCCAGGTCGCGGTAGATTTCCAGGGCTTGCTCCCGCCTGTTCAATCCAACCAGCAGGCCGGCTTGGACCAGGCTGACTTCGGTGGCGGTTGCCGGCTGGACTTTCGGCCTTTCAGCAGACTTGTTCAAGCGGATCTCATATTCCACTGTCGGGAGGCGCTTCCGGACCACATAGCGCTTGAAGTCGCTCTCGACCTGGTCGAGAGTCTTGCCGTAAACCCATCGAAAAGCCTCTTCGCCCGTGTCTCCGTCCACTCCCTTGAGAAAGTCGGAAAACCGTTCCCGATATTGATTCGAGAGGCAGAGCATGTGGGTGAGCGCCCAGCTCTGAGCGTAGAAGACCTTGGTGCGGTCGCTCTCATCGAAATGGGGAGAGTCGTAGTCGACCGATATCAATTCCTTGATCGGCAGCCACTTCCTGTCCCCAAGCAAACGAGCGGGCTTTCCAAAGGTCACCTGTTTTCCTTGAGGTTCCAGTGTGGAATAGAGCTCGGCCAGTCCCTCGTTCAACCAGACGGGAATTTCCGCTCCGGAGTGTTTCACCAGCAGGTGGACGTACTCGTGAACCGCTGCATTCTTGGTCTGGCGGTTCGGCGTGCCCATCACAATCAGGTCCCGCTTGGGGCTGGACATGTAGAAGGCTGACGCTGCCTTGTAGGGCCGGTAGGGGTCAAACTCCCTGGGCGAACGAAACCGGATAATGCGGACGGGGGTAGAAGGCACTTCGCCCACGCTGCCGGTCTTGAGGAAAAAATCTCTGACCTGCTCGAAATAGAGTATGGTCCGGCGCCCGCTTCTCTCTCCGGCATTGGTGAACAGCTCGAAATGCGGCGATTCGATGCGGACCCAGTTGGGAGCCGCAGGCGCGGAGCCGGCCGCAATCGCCAGCATGGAGACAAGAAATAAACCCTGGAACTTCATGGCGCCGTAGTCCCTGAAAAACCCCTCACAGATCCCAACTCAGCGGTTTTCTCTCCTCCAGAAGGCCGTCGATGGCGGTCGAGCCGGTGTGCACCCGGATCTCGACTTCGTAGAGGCGCGTCTGACCCGGCTCCAGCCACTGGGCGGCCAGCGGATGGTGGTCCTGGTCCTTGCCCCAGAGGGAGCCGCTGAAGGGCTCCAGAGCGGAGACGTAGGAACCGCCGGGAGCGTAGTGCTGCCAGTTGGCCAGCCGGGGCAGCTGTCGAACCGGATAGCAGAGCTCCACGGCCAGGTCGAGTCGCCGGTTGGCCACTCCACAGTGGGCCAGGCCCTCGGAATCTCCGCCGATATCCAGGATCAGGCCCCGGGAGCCGCAGGCGGCGTGCTCCGGAAGCGGTTCAGGCACCGTCAGGTATCCCTGGAGATCGCTGTCCGATCGGGAGAGGTCGGCCATGGACATGTCGGCGTTCATCTGCCAGCCTCCGTTGACCCGGCCGCCGTAAACCAGTTGAGACCCGGAGTCCAGCAGGGGGTACCCCAGGTTGACATGGTAGAGCCAGTTGTGGGCCACGGTGGAGTTTCCAAGGTTGGCCACCTCGTCCCGCAGTCGGATGACGGGCTCACCCAGCCGGCAGGCGATCCGTCTGCGGACTTCAACCACCGGCCCATACATCTGGGTGTCGCGGATCACCAGTCCCAAACGCATGTCGAGGTCGCCGCGGCCGGGATCGGGATTCTTCAGCTCGAGCAGCGCCGCCGGGGTGTTGGAGTGCTGGCCGTGTAGGGCCAGCTTGAGGCCGTCCTCCTCTCGCCCGGGTCCCATGTAGCGTGGGCCACAGGAAGTGAGGAGCCCGCCGGGCCAGGCGGCCAGCCAGTCCTCGTCGCGGTGGAGCGGCTGGCGCGGTGGGCGGTAGCCGTTGGGAGTCAGGTAGGCCAGGCTGTGGCTCCCGTAAAAGGCCTCCACGATGTCGCCACCGCGATCCAGCGCCACCGTGAATCGGAGGCCTGAACCCGTATCCACCATCGCCACCCGGCAGCCGGGGGCGCCGCCGGCATCGGGCCAGTCGAAGGTGGCTGTCCGGATGCCGCCCACCTGGTGGATGAACTCGAACTTGTTGGCGTCGAAGGCGATTGGAGTGTCCTGGCTCATCAACAACGTCCCCGGTTCACACGCTGCTAGCGCTTGCTCTTCAAGTAGTCCCACAGCTCCGCTGCCTGCCGGGTCAGGTGGGGGACGTCGCTGCCGATGATATAGCGCCGCCTCGCCAGACGGGTGGCCTCGGTTCGAATTCGCCGCAGGTAGGCCTCCCGGCTCGAATAGCGCTCTTCGATGGAGAGACGCGGGTCACCCGCCTGCAGGCGTTCCCGGCGGGTTCCGGGGAAGGGGATGAAGGATCCCACCATGCTGTAGAGCTCCGCCGGCGAGCCGATGTCGGGATGCCGGAGATTCCACCCCGTATAGGTGGCCAGGGGGACGCCTACAACGGGAAGGCGGATGCCGGCAAGCTCGTTGCCGTCCCGGTCCACCTGGAGAACCAGCGGCCTGAAGGCCCCTCCCACCCGGGGCGGTTGCAAGGTCACAATCCCCCTGGTTCGAAAATCCGGGCCGTAGTCGAGGCGGTAGGGTTGCATCATCCTGACGGGAATCCGGACGCCGGGAATCCCGGGGAAGCTCATCCGGTCCAGGGGCACCAGCTCTCCCCTGGAAATGCGGGGATACTGTGAGGGCGGCGGCTGCCTGTCCTCGGCCAGCCAGGCCTGCAAGGCCAGCAGCAGGGCCCGCATGGGCCAGCGAAAATCGTTGGGGTTGGGCAGGTTGGCGGTGCTCCTTCTTTGCGGCGGGAAAGAGGCGGGGCCGTGCTGGGTACCGGCGAAGACATAGACCCGGGTGTTTGGGGCCAGCGGCACATCCCGGGCGCCATCCAGACTGGTGTGAATCAGGGAAGCCGCCCTCCCGTAGTATTCGTAAGAGGCGTTGGTGTAGAAGATCTTCGGGGTCGACTCCTGCCGCCGGCTCCGGTCCAGCACCCCTTCGTCGAGGCCTCTCTCGCGGTCCGGCAACGGAAGGTCGGCAAAGGGGTAGATGACCGTGGGATAGAAGGTGTTCATGAACGAGTGGGCGTCCCGGGAGGGCTGGGCGAAGCGGTGGTTGAAGCTGCCCCGGCTGGCGCCGGCCACGTGGGAGATGACGCCGTCGAAGACCGGGCGCCGATCCTCGTCCTGATTGAACCCGTAGTAGAGGAAGGTTCGAAGGAAGCGCCCGCTCTGAGACGTCCCGAAGCCGATGGCTCTCCGAACGCTGGATCCTATCCCCCGCGCCGAGCCGCCCTCCTCGAAAGCTCCGCCATGCTTCAGGAATGCGATGAAGTCGCGGGTGGCCGCCGGGCCCAATCCCACCAGTGTGGGATTCTCGGCCGCATAGACCAGCTCGTAGATTCGGCCCGGTTCGAATCCCGAGGCCATGAAGACCTGTCCGCTGCTGGGGACCAGTTTTCCATTTTCCTCCCGGGCCAGGCGCCACTGGTTGCGCGGCACGATTTTTCTGGGTCCGTCGGTCAGGTCTCTGACGGTCAGCTTCAGGTCGGGGTCATCGGGATCGACGGCAGGGTAGGCGGGCTCCATGTTCCGGTCGGCCAGGGGGAAGCTCCGAACCCGGGTTTCGGGAACGAACTCGGCCCGCACCAGTCCCCGGATGGGCTTGGAGTCCTGCCTGGCCACCGGAGCGTACAGCCTCAAACGGTTGGAAACCCGGGGCACGTCGAACTGCCAGCCCAGCCAGGCCAAGCTGAAGCCGCGGTCCAGCAGCAGCGCGTCTCCGAACTCCGACGGGGTGGTCAGTTCCCGGGACGAAGTCGCCCGGCTGAACATGCCCAGCATGCCCTTGCGGCCCCGATTGCAGACCTCGTAGAGCACGGTCCCGTTTCCCTTGCCGGCGCCGGCGGGTCGGATGAGATAGAAATCGGAGGAGAACTCCACCTTGCCTCGCCCGTTGCGAGGGGCCAGGTCGATGTCGCAGATGATGCGGTTCTGCTCCAGCCGGGGATCGACTTCGAATAAGACCTTTCCGTGGATCTTCTCGTAGGTGCCCGCCGCGCCGAAGCTGCGGCCGTGCAGAACCTCCGAGCGGCCGCGCACTTCCACTCCGACGACGGCCGCAACAGCAAGCTGTCCCAGGAGCAGCCAAAGACCGAATACACGGAAAGCCATGCCGTGATCTTAGTACAGCCGCCGGTCTCTTTCCATCGCTTTCGGACCAGCGCCGGGGGGCGCCGTTAGGGAAGATGAACCACGAATGGACACGTCGGGTGGGGCTTGGCCAAAAATGCTATCTAACCACAAAAACCATAAAAGGCACAAAAAGCACAAGAGTCATGATTTGTGTTTTTGTGCCCTTTGCGGCCATTCGCGGCAAACGTCCCGTTGCTGAATTTTGCAAAAGGCTCAACTCATCAATCGAATTATTTGTGTTCATTCGTGTCCATTTGTGGTTCGTTGTTCCCCTTTGTGAATTTCTCTTTCCGGTCCCTCGTGGATAGTCCCTCAGTCCGCCTGAGCAAGCGAATCCCAGAGGATCAAGGTTGGACTTTTTGCTTGTGTTGGAGACAATAGGGGTCCCATGCCCAAATCCGCATTCCTGCACCTGTTGCTGGCAGCGCTCCTGGCAGGCTGTGGCTCGGACCGGGACCTCCCTGCTTCTCCCGATGACCGGGTGGCCGCCCTGAAGGAGCGAGTGAGGGAACTCTACCAACAGGCCCGGGAGTCGGGGCAGAAGGTCCCCAAGGATGCCCTGGAGTGGGCCAGGCAGGATCTGCACCGGATCGGCGACTGGGAATACAAGATCGTGGACTTTCCGCGTGAAGACGCCCAATCCCGCCAGGCACGGCTCAATGACCTGGGTTCCGAGCGCTGGGAAGCATTCTGGATGGAACCTGTAGGGGACGGCATCCGGGTCTACCTGAAGCGCCGCTCCAGGAGCTGGCTGGAGAAGCTTCCTCTCTCGGAGTTGCGGCGTCTCGTTCCCTCCGGCGGAGGGGAATAGTTCAATGCCATTCCGCTGAAGAGGGGTTTTCCGAGGGCGGGCTACAGGTTCCCGCAAGACGAAGAGCGTTTTCAAGGAGATTCTGTAATGGCACGATTCTGGTTCGGGATGGGCTGCCTTTTGGTGGGCCTGGCGGTAGCCGCCGGTGCGTTTGGCGCCCACGCCCTCAAGCAGCGCCTAACCGCCGATTTGCTGGCGGTCTTTGAGACCGGAGTCCGCTACCAGGTAATCCATGGCCTGGGACTGGTGGCGCTGGCCCTGGCCATGGACCGGTGGGGCGGCGCCGTCTTTCAGTGGACCGGTGGCCTCTGGTTGGCCGGTATCGTTCTATTCTCCGGAAGTCTCTACGCGCTGAGCCTTACCGGAATTCGAGGCCTGGGAGCCATAACTCCTTTGGGAGGTCTCTGTTTCCTGGTGGGTTGGGGATTGCTGGTCTGGGAGGCCTGGAGGAAGCTGGCTTGAGTGCCGGCGTGTTGCCGTTCCGATGCGGGAGCGGTTTTTGATTGGGTGCGAGAATGGCAAGAAGCAGCGCCGCTACGGTTGAAGAGTACCTGCGGGAGCTTCCCGAGGAGCGTGCGGAGGCTCTGAGGGCCGTGCGCCAGGTGATTCTGGACCATCTGCCGCCGGGCTACGTCGAGACCATGAACTGGGGCATGATCTGCTACGAGGTACCCCTGGCGCGCTGTCCCGATACCTACAACAAGCAGCCGCTGATGTTTGCCGGTCTGGCTTCGCAGAAGCGCCATATGGGGCTCTACCTCATGTGCGTGTACAGCCACCAGGGCTCCCGAGCGGAGTTTGAAGAGAAGTTCAGGGCCAGCGGCAAAAAGCTCGATATGGGCAAGTCCTGCGTGCGCTTCAAGAAGCTGGAGGACCTGCCCCTGGAGGTTGTCGGACAAACTATCGCCGCAACCTCGGTCGAAGAGTATATTCAGTTGTATCGGGACTCGCGGCGGAAGTAGGGCATGGGGCCTGCGTCGAGTTGCTCGGCACGCGGTCCTTGACGGCCACGACGCCGTCGCCTGGATCGTTGATGCTTACTAACTTGCAAGAGCGCGAGTGGGGTTGGGACAGAACCCCGAAAAGGGTATGAGTTACTTGTGACTCGTTGCTGAATTGGAGGTTCATTGCCATGATCGAGAAACGGACTGATGCTGCCGAAGACCGGCGCCGCCGGCCGGCCAAGGGCCGCCGAGCCCCGGGTGTATTGACCGCGGCCGGACTGCTTGCCGGCCTGGTTCTGGTTCCCGTTGAAAGCCACGAGGCGGCGGATGGGGTATTCCAACTGTCTCCCGAACACATTGCCGCGGTCAAGGCCAAGCGGAGAATCGTGGTCAACCATCCGGCCGACGGCCTGCTGGCCGCCATCCAGCGCCAGGTCAGCATCGAAAACCTGATGACCTACGAGCTGGGGTTCACCGATGAGCCGGGCAGCCAGATCGACGGGCAGTGGTGGTGCCTGGACCAGTTGTTTCCCATGAAAGCCAGGCCCATGACCGCCCGGGACAGCCCCCTGGCCAAGGGTCCCTACATGGGCGGCAACGTCGAGACCATCTATCGGTGGGCCGATGAAGGGATCAATATCGCCAAGGTCTACCTGGAGGAGACCAAGAAGCGCGGGATCGAGTGCTTCTATTCCTACCGGATCAGCGACGGCACCAGCCACACCGAGTTCGGCAAGGAATTCGCCGAGGCGCACCCCGACTGGGTGGTGAAGGATGAATGGGGCAACGCCAAGTGGAATTTCGCCGTCCCGGAGGCGCGGGCCCGCAAGTTGAGCGTTCTGCGGGAGTTGGTCGAGGACTACGACTTCGACGGCCTGGAGG
>JAPPFQ010000067.1 GCA_028875135.1 Acidobacteriota bacterium | reverse complement strand
GTGGGCGAGCTCCAGGAGATGTGGGAGCTGTAGAGCATGGAGTAGTTCTTGTGGACGCTGGCGATCGACCTTTCGCATCCCAGGACCAGGCTGGGCACCTTGGTCCGAGTCCCCAAGCGCTGGGCCAGCACCTGGTCGATGCTGGTGCCGGAACGAATCTTTCCCCCGGGCGCCAGCAGCGCTCCGGAGAGCAGATTGCCGGTCTGCGAGCTGTGGATGTTTCCCTTCAGGGCTTCGGCGTTGTAGAGTCCCCGCAGGAAGTTCAACTTGTGCCGCCAGGGCGCCAGCGGCTCCAGCACCTTGCCCAACTTCATGGATCGCCCCTCGGTCCGGGCCCACCATTCCCCTTCGTAGAAGCCGTTGCCGGCGAAAAGGCAGGCGAAACGAAGCGGCGCTTGCATGCCTGAGCGGGGTTGGGAGGAGACACCGCCCCAGGCCGGAATGGACTCGAGCCAGGGCAGCGCCAGGCTCACGCCCAGGCCGCGCAACAGGGTTCGCCGGGTGAAGCCGGCGTCCCGCTTCCGTTGGAGCGATTCAAGGGAATTCATGGTTGGTCGGGACTTCCCGCATCCCGTCCGCGCTGGTTCAGAAACTGCGGGCTTCGCACAATGGTAGCAACTGCCGCCGAGAAACGGAAGTCCGCTCTCTCCAGGGACTGCAGCACCTCGTCCAGGAGCCGTTCATCCGACGCCTCCACCGAGCGCCCCAGGGCAAACCCCAGAAGCTTTCGGCAGAAATTCCGCAGAAACTCCTCTCTGCGATGCTCCAGCAGATAGGACCGCAGTCCGGCCAGATCCCGATACTCGATGCCCGGCTGCAGTTCCACCCCGGAGTCCACCGGCCGGCCTGCCAGGTCCCGGGTGCGGCGGCGCCCGATGGCATCGAAACCCTCCAGCGCCAGCCCCAGCGGATCGATCCGGTCATGGCAGGTGGCGCATCCGGGCAGGCTGCGGTGCCGTTCCACCATCTGGCGCACCGTCAAGCCCTGGGTGTGCCTTTCGTCTTCGGGAAGCTCGGGCACGTCGGGAGGAGGTTTGGGCAGATGATTTCCCAGCAGTGTCTCGAATATCCAGTTTCCGCGCAGGACGGGGCTGGTCCTGGAAGCACCCGACTGCTTGCTGAGCATGCTCCCCATCCCCAGCACGCCCCCTCGCTGGTAGCGCTTGATTCCCTGCACCCGCCTCCATTCGCTGCCCGACACTTCGGGAATCCCGTAGTGATCGGCCAACTCCGGGTTGAGGTAGGTGTAGTCGGCATCCAGGATATCGATCACCGATCCGTCGCGGCGAAAGAGCTCCTCGAAGAACCGGACCGATTCCTCGTACATGTCGGCACGCCGGCGGGTAAAGGTCGGAAACAGGCGCTCGTTCTTGCCCTGGTTCCGGTCGAATTCCCGGAATCCCAGCCACTGGGCGGCGAACTCCAGAGCCAGGGCGCGAGTGCGCGCATGTCCGAGCATTCTGCCGGCCTGCCCGGCCAGCACCTCCGGGTCCCGGAGGGAGCCGGCAGCGGCAAGTCGGAACAGCTCGCCGTCGGGCATGGAGGACCAGAGGAAGTAGCTGAGACGGCTGGCCAGCTCCCAGGAGGATACCGGTTGCGGATCCACCCCGGCTGCCGGCTGCTCGATGCGATAGAGAAAGTTGGGAGACACCAGCACCCGGCCCAGCAGGCTGCGCAGGGCCGAATCATGCTCCTGCCCCTCGTCTCTCAGAGAGATGTAGAGATTCAGGACACCTGCCTTCTCCCGGGCCTCCAAGGGGCGGCGCCAGGCTCGCTCGGCAAAGCGAAGCAGGGCATCCAGGTGCCGGGACTCCGAGGACCTCAGCTCTTCCCGAAACTGCCGGGCCCGGCGGCGAATCGGCTCCTCCCGCGATTCACGGCTGAATTTCTTGTAGTGGGCTCCGAAGTTCCACCACTCGTCGAAGGAATCGGTGATGGCGAGCGCGTCCCGGCTCACATAGCGCAGCTCGCGCCAGAGTTGATCCAGCTCTCTCTTCTCCTCCTCCTCCAGAACCAGCCGACCGAGCGCCTTGTCTTCCCGGTGGAACAAAGAGATGGTGATGCCCTCGTCAACCGGAACGATCTGGGTGTAGCACAGGGCCGGCGGGAACCACTCGCGGTAGGCGGCAAAGGCTTCCCGGAACCGTCCTCGGGCGGCGGCGTTCCCCACGATCACGGGAAACCGGGCCGGCTCCGGGTTGGCATTGGCTTCCGGGTGGGCGTCGTTGGCGCCCACCGGGGGGACGAGACCCTGCATCGACTGCGGAACCTCCAGTCCCGCGTGAACCTGGACGCTGCCTGCCCGGCCCCAACCGGAATCCAGCGCCGCCTCGGCCACGAAGTCATAGGCCCGGGCAATCCTCCCGGGCACCTCGACCCGGATGCGGGAGGGTCCATGCACCAGGAAACTGCCCTCGTGCAGGGGCTGACCGCCGGGGTGCCGGCCGAATTCGATCCCGTCCAGTCCGTTGGAGACACCTGGCCCGGGGTCGGTCGACCGATCGCTTCTCGAGGATTCGACCTCCCGTCCGGCAGCGGCCAGGTCCACGTCCCTCAGAAACGGTCCATCCAGGGCCGTGATCCGGGAATAGAGGAGGGCGTCCGGATGGTCTCCGGCGGCCGGCGGGCCCGAGTCCAGCAGTGTCGCCACCTGCCCGGCGGCCTCCGCCGGCCGTTGACCCGGCGTGGGGCTCGAGAGGGTGTCCAGCCAGCGGTAGAGTGCCGAACCCGGGGCAATGGCATGCAAGCGATCGCGCGGGGACTCTTCCAGGGTGAAAAAGTGCCAGACGCCCGGGTTTCCGAAAGCGTCGCCGTGCGGGTTCCCCTCCAGCACCGAGTCGATGACGTTGTCCGCCAGGTCCCACACACGCGCGGCCTCAGCGCCTTCCCGGACGGTCAGGTCGACACGGGTCAGATCACAGCGGGCGTTGTGCTTCAGGGATCCCACCAGCAGCGAGATCTCATCCCCCCGGTGCAGCCGGAACCTCTGGCCCGGGCGAGTGGCCCGGTCTTCGTTTTCCAGGCTCCCCGAGGCCAGGATGCGCTCCAGCCCCGACTGGCGAAGCGTCAGGACCCACTCGATGCCGTTGCCGCAGTCCAGGTGGGAATCCTCCACCCGCGCTTCCACCCCCACCGTCAGTTCCTCCGGGGAACGCCAGCCCACCCCGATCCACCGCTGGCGGGTGGGATGCACCACCACCGATTTGGGAGGAACCGTGCCCGGGATCCGCCAGCTTCGATCTCCGGAGTTCGCCACCAGGTAGGCAGTGTCCTGGTAGGGGGTCGGGGCCGCTCCCGACGAGGGAGTGCGCCAGCCGTTGAGCTCGGCCGTTTTCTGAAGGCTATGCATCGCTTGGGACAGAGGTTTCTCGAGACCTGCTTTCGGCGGCCCGATTCCCAGAAAGCCGGTCCAACGCCGCAGCAGTTCCGGGTTCAATCCGTTGCCGGCAGCCAGCGCTTCCAGGTCCGGCGGGGCGCCCGGCCCCACCAGCCGCGCCGCTGCCGCAAGATAGCGCCGGCTGCCGGCGAAGGTTCTTTTCAGGGTCGTGTCCAGAGTCCGGCTCACCAATGGCAGGTCCCGCAGCAGGATCGGAGGCAGGTCGCTGGGCCGGGGCTTGTCGCCGTGCACCGGGATGGGTTTGCCCTCGAAACGGGGACGCTTCCACACCAGGTAGTCTCCGTCGGCTCCGTCTCCGGCGTCGCCGTTCCAGAGGTAGAGCGCGGTCGGACCCTTCCGCTCGGGGGACTCCAGGGAAACGGAAAAACTCTGCTTGCCGGCCAGGGGCGTCACCGGCTCCAGCCAATCGTTCAAATGGCCCACGCTGTTGAACCTCCAGAGGGGCTCGTACCAGCGTTCGATCTCCGTCACCAGCTCTGGTGTGTCCTCCGGGGAGAGCGAGCGCCAGCGCGCACGCACCTTTCCCAACAGAAAGGAATCCCCCCCGACCTCCCCGCGGAGGACCCTCCATAAATTTCGCAGGTACTTTCCCGACAAGCCGTTACGCTTGGCAACCTCATCCACCCCGGCTCCGTGCCGACGCAACTCCAGGGTGGCCCGCACGTACTTTTCGAGGGGAAGGTGTCCGTAATTGATCGCAAGAGGGACATCCCCGTACATCCACTCCCGGCGCCGCACCTCGGTGTAACGACCATAGAAGGAACGGATGCGCCCCAGGATCTCGTCGGTCCAGTCACGGCGGGTGCTGTGCCCTGAAAACCGAAATCCGTCCGGAAGCAGCACCGCGTGCCGGACGATCCCCTTGGCGGCATCCAGGTACTTTCCCAACAGGGCGGGCGACATCACCAGGGCCTCGCCGGTGTTGGTGAACCCCTCCCCGGCGGCTCCGTCGATGGGAAACTCCCGGCCCGGATCCAGATCGACCCCCAGCAGGTCCCGCAAGGTGTATCGGTACTGGGCGTTGCTCAGGCGGCGCAGCACCACCCGGCCGGGATCTCCCGCTCTGGATCGCGCTTCGGCCTCCAGCAGGCCCCGAGTCCATTCCAGAATCCGCCGGCGCTCTTCGGCGCTCGGCTGAAGCGACGCCTCGGGGGGCATCTGGCCGGATTCGACCATGGTGATGACCCCGGTCCAGACCTGCAAGTCCCGCCGCGCCGCCGCAACATCGGAGAAACGCTCCAGGTCCAGTTCACCGATCTTTTGGGAGGTCGAGTGACAGGTCAGACAGTACCGCTGCAGCAGCGGCCAGATGGCTTCGGAATATTCCTCCTCGGCTCCCGCCGGCACCCAGGCGGCCAGCAACAGGGCGACTGCCGGAATGCCGTTCCGAAACATCGAATGACCTCACCGGAGGGGAAGAGACTGATTGTCGACTGTGGATGATTGTAGGAAAAGTCCCTGCCAAAGGCCAGATTCCAATGGCCTGCAAATCGTTTAGCGATGTCGGGTGGAAGGGGCGATAATCAAGGCATGTCCGAGTTGCCGCCCGGGCCACGGGTCCCACGCCCGGTTCAGATGTTCCAATGGATCTTTCGGCCCATCCCGTTCATGCGGTCCTGTGCCGAAACCTACGGGAACGCCTTCACCATTCGCTTTGTCGCCATACCGCCGATGGTCTTCATCAGTGAGCCCGCCGCCATCAAGCAGGTCTTCACCGGAGACCCCGCCAACCTGCAAGCCGGGCGCGCCAACCGGATACTCAAACCGATCGTGGGCTCCAACTCCATTCTCATGCTCGACGGCGCTCGGCACAGGCGTGAGCGCAAGCTGCTCATGCCACCCTTTCAT
The DNA here is from genome assembly GCA_028875135.1 of Acidobacteriota bacterium. Taxonomy (GTDB): domain Bacteria; phylum Acidobacteriota; class Terriglobia; order Versatilivoradales; family Versatilivoraceae; genus Versatilivorator. The sequence goes on along the minus strand of JAPPFQ010000067.1, from coordinate 1,966 downwards.
GGCGAGCGAATGCGCCTCTACAGCCAGATGATGTGCGAGATTGTCGACCGATCCATCGACTCATGGCATCGGAGCATCATTTCCGATTCACGGGCACATGCAGGAGATCACTCTGGACATTATCCTGCGCGCCGTATTCGGGGTGGCCGAGGGTGAGCAGCGTTGGCGCCTGCGTCGATGGATGGTCGAGGCTCTCAGGATGGCCGGCAGGAACCCGCTCCTCCTGGTCGCCGCCTGGAATCGCCTGGCTCGCATCCGTCGAGAGATCGACCGCTTGCTGTACGCTGAAATCGCCCGCCGAAGGGTGCAGGCCCAAGAGGATTCCAGCGACATCATGACCCTGTTGGTGGCCGCGCGCGACGAAGAGGGCCAGCCCATGAGCGACGAGGAAATCCGGGATGAGATGGTCACCATGCTGGTGGCCGGCCACGAAACAACGGCCACCTCGCTGGCGTGGACGATACACGCTCTGCTGCAGAACCCGGAGGAGCTTGAGGCTGCCCGCGCCGAGGTGGCTCAGGTGATTGGAGAGGGCCAGAGACTGCCCGCGCCGTCCCCGGAGCAGATCGCGGCGCTCGAGTCCCTGGACGCAGTCATCAAGGAGACGGCGCGGCTGCATCCGGTGGTGCCCATCGTGGTCCGCCGGCTCGAAAGGGATACGCCCATCGGTGACTACAGGATTCCGGCCGGGAACATCGTGGCGCCCTGCATTTATCTGACCCATCGGCGGCCTGACTTGTGGCCGGACGCTGAGCGGTTCAATCCCGAACGGTTTGTGGGGCGGCGCATCGATCCTTACACTTTCTTTCCATTCGGTGGAGGCACCCGCCACTGTCTCGGTGCAGCGTTCGCTACTTACGAGATGAAGATCGTGCTGGCTCGCCTGCTGTCGCGCCTGAGCCTGTGGGGCGATCCCGGTCAAAGGGTTCGCGTGGTGCGCCGGGGCATCACCTTTGCCCCCTCCGGCGGCGTACCCGTGATAGCCTCCATGAACTGATTTCGAATCGGGCCGATACAGCACATGTCAACACCGAGACTCCAACACGCGGATTTTTTGGGACAATTTGGAACCGCAGGCGGAACGGCATTCAGTCGTTGCCGCTCGAGGAGGGGATGTGCCAACGGTAGCTGAGGTTGATCGGGCCATGCACTGGCGCGCGCGCGCCAACGGGAAACCATCTCTTGCAAGGACGATCCGAAAGCTCCTCCCGATGCTGGTCCTGCTGTCAGCCGGCCGGGAAGCCTCCTGCGCCCCGCTCCCCCCCCAGCAGTTTCAGCACTTTACCGCGCCCAGGCCGCTGCAGGCGGGCCACACCCTGGTTCTGGGCTTCATGGGCGGCCGCGACTCCTGGCGCAACACCGAGGTGGGAGTAGGCCGCACGGCTCAATGGCTCCGCCAACAGGCACTTCCCGGAGTGCACGTGGAAACCGTCGAGAACCTCAAGCGCGGCCTGGCCCTCAGACTGGTGCGAGCCTGCCTGGACGGCAACGGCGACGGCCGCCTCCAACCGGAGGAACGGCTTCAGGCCCGCATCATTCTCTACGGGCAGAGCTTCGGGGGAGCCGCGGTGGTGAAGTTCGCCCGCCAGCTCGACAGACTGGGCATCCCGGTTCTGCTGACCCCCCCCAACGTCCGCGCCGCCGCCAACCTCTACCAGGACAACGGACGCTTCATTCGTGGGGAGGCGCCCATCCGGGCGGCCGACCCCAGCCGCACCCGGATTCTCGGAAACTTCCGCTTCGACTACTCCAACCTGGACATCGACCTGTCCCACCTCCCCTGGTACAAGACGATCGCCCGCAGAGCCCACGCCAAGATGGACCGCGACCCGGAGGTATGGCGCAAGGTGGAAGAGTTGCTTCTCGACGTCTTGTAGGTCAACCTCGTCCTCGAATACGCCGCCAAAACCACCGAGCGCTGCTTGCAGTCCCCGCGGCCGGGAGAGCAATTGAGGCCCTTGCCGGC
>JAPPFQ010000160.1:4169-7232 GCA_028875135.1 Acidobacteriota bacterium | reverse complement strand
TTGATCAGCAGGTGAAAGACGCTGCCATGCAGGAAGATGTAGGTAAACAACTGCCAGAGATAAAGACTGCCGAGCACCATTGCAGGGGTGAGGCTGAAAAGGGCCGTGATCGGTCCGCTCAGCCCTCCGGAAAGGACCTGCATTACGAACACCACCACGCAGGCGATGATGATCCACTTCACCCTGGGTGTCAGGGGACCCCCGAAGGAGATGGAACTGGTGGCGTATCGATAGCGGTAATTCATGAAATCACCTTGCGGGGAAGTACGCTGCCGGCATGGAACTATTGTAGCGGGTTTGGGCGGCAATGCCATTCCGAATCAGCCGGGAGTCAGGGGCAAGCGGCACGATTACCGGATTGGGCCGTGATGTGGTCAGGCGGCGTGTGGGAGATTGCGATTCCATGAAGATCATGCTTGCGTTGGCGCTTGCCCTGTGGACTCTTCACTGGGGTTCGGGAATCCAGGCCTCCCAGTCTGAAGAGTCGCCGGAGGTTGCTCGAGAGACTCAAAGCGCAGAGGATGCCAAGGGCGCTGAAGGGACCGAGGAAGCTGAAGGAACTCAGAAGGGCGACGAATCTCAGGAAAGTGACGACACCGGGGAGGGCGAAGAAGGCGAAGAAGGTGAAGAAGAGGAGCCGCCCCGCCCCCCCAACGTCCTCTTGATCCTGGTGGACGATCTTGGCTACGGAGACCTGTCCAGCGCGGGCGCCGAGGACTTGCAGACCCCCCACATCGACGCGCTGGTCGAGGCGGGGATGCGCTTCAATCAGTTTTACGCGAATTCGACGGTGGGCTCTCCTACCCGGGCGGCACTGTTGACCGGAAGGTATCCTGACCTCGTAGGAGTCCCGGGAACCATTCGCCCCGAGCCCGAGATCAATTGGGGTTATCTAAGCCCGGAGGCGACGCTGCTTCCCGGCCTGCTGCAACAGGCGGGTTACCACACCGCCCTGATCGGCAAGTGGCATCTGGGTCTGGAATCGCCCAATCTCCCCAACGAGCGGGGATTCCACCTGTTCCGGGGATTCCTGGCCGACCGGATGGACGACTATTTCCTTCACACCCGCCGCGGCGTGAACCACATGCGCTTCAATGCAGAGACCATCGAGCCGGTTGGACATGCCACCGACCTCTTCACCCAGTGGGCTATCGACTTTCTGATGGAGCGGGCAGAGGACGACCAGCCGTTCTTTCTCCTGCTCGCCTACAATGCCCCCCATGTGCCGGCTCAACCGCCGCCTTACTTCCTGGAGCGAGTGGCGCAGCGGGGTGGGGGACTGAGCGAAAAACGGACCCGGCTGGTGGCCCTCATCGAGCATCTGGACGAGGGAATCGGAAAGGTGATGGAGGCTCTCCGGGAAAACGGGCAGGACAGCGAGACCCTGGTGTTGTTTACCAGCGACAACGGCGGGGACCTGCGCGCGGAAGCCAACTGCGGGGACCTGCGGGGTGGAAAGCGGGAGATGTACGAAGGCGGGATTCGGGTGCCGATGGTGGCGGTCTGGCCGGAAAAGGTCCGTCCCGGCACCTCATCCAATCGGCTGGCGCTGACCATGGATCTTTTCCCAACCATCTGCACGGCGGCGGGACTGACGGTGGAGTCGGAGATCGACGGGGTGTCCCTGTTCAGAACTCTGGTGGGTCAAATGGCGCCGCCGATGGAACGCACCCTCCACTGGGTTCGCCGGGAGGGCGGGCGACGCCACCAGGGGCAAGACTACTACGCGGTCCGCCAGGGTCACTGGAAGCTGCTGCAGAACTCCCCCTTCGAGCCCTTCAAGCTGTTCAACCTGAGGGCGGATCCCCTGGAGGAACATGACCTGGCGGAACAGGACCCGGGAACGGTCTCCAAGCTATCCCGGGCGCTTCGGCTGCGGATCCAAAAGGCCGGCGCCGTTCCCTGGCAACCCGGGCCGACCCCTCAACCCGAGTCGGAAGATCAGTCCGAGCCAACCCCTGAGTCTGAGTCGGATCCCCAATCCGAGTCGGAAGCTTCCACAATCTTGCCGTAGTACCGGGGTCGGCGGTCCTTGAAGCGGTTGATTTCGTGTTTGCCGGGAACACGGGTGATGTGCTTGTCGCGAGCGGCGGAGGGATCGATCTCCGCGAAGATGATGTCTTCCTCCTCGGGACCGGCCAGGGCCAGGGTCCGGCCCGAGGGATCGGCGATGCGGCTTCTGCCGATGAAGCGAAACCCTCTCTCCCGGCCCACCCGATTGACCGCCACCGAATACACCTTGTTTTCCAGGCCCCTGGCGTTGACCAGAAACTCGGCGAACTCCTCCGCTCCCGTGGGCCAGTTGGTCGGCAGCAGAATGATGTCGGCTCCCTGGAGCGCCATGGTGCGCGCGCTCTCCGGAAAGGACCCGTCGTAGCAGATGTTGAGCCCGATGCGTCCCAGGCGGGTCTGGTGCACCCCGAAACCGAGATCTCCGGGGTCAACGAAGCGGTCCACTCCCAGGTAGGGCAGATGCACCTTGCGGTACTTGCCCACCACCCCCTCCGGTCCAATCAAGACTGCCGCATTGAAGCAGCGGTCACCGTCTTTTTCCAGCATCCCCACAACCAGGTAGGCCCGGGTTCTGTGGCAGAGACCTGCCAGGAGCTGGGTGGAGGGACCGGGAATGGATTCAGCGTGGGGAAGGGCTTCCTGCCGGCTGTCGAAACAGTACCCCGTCAGGGCGCATTCGGGAAAAACCACCAGTCGAGCCTGCCTGGCGACGGATTGCTCCACCGAATCGATCATCCCCGCAAGGTTGGCTTCCTTGTCCATCAAGGTGGGGTCCATCTGCACCCCGGCCAGAGTGAATTTTTCAGGCATGGTCGCCTCCGCTATGGAAAGTGTGCTAAAGACGGACTTATGAGAAGTCGCCCACCCGGACACGCTTCACGGCGCATACGGAAGACGCCCCCCCGGGAGCGCCAGCGTCGCGCCCTCGGCCGTCCTCCGCCTTGCTGTATTCTTGGAGCCCACCCGGGAGCGGGGGGGGGGGGGGGGGGGGGCCGGGGCGGGGGGGGAAAAAAACACCCCCCCCCCCCCGCGCCGGGAGGGGGGGGGGGG